>NZ_JBBBNV010000004.1:3413-189729 GCF_037137075.1 Paenibacillus sp. y28 | reverse complement strand
CGCGCCTGCTCCGCCGCTTCCTCGCGCGCACGGCGCTCCCGCGTCTCCGCCTCGCTCCGGCCTCGCGCCTGCTCCGCCGCTTCCTCGCGCGCACGGCGCTCTCGCTCCCGCGTCTCCGCTTCGCTCCGGCCCCGCGCCTGCTCCGCCGCTTCCTCGCGCGCACGGCGCTCCCGCGTCTCCGCCTCGCTCCGGCCTCGCGCCTGCTCCGCTGCTTCCTCGCGCGCACGGCGCTCCCGCTCCCGCGTCTCCGCCTCGCTCCGGCCCCGCGCCTGCTCCGCCGCTTCCTCGCGCGCACGGCGCTCCCGCGTCTCCGCCTCGCTTCGGCCTCGCGCCTGCTCCGCCGCTTCCTCGCGCGCACGGCGCTCCCGCGTCTCCGCCTCGCTTCGGCCTCGCGCCTGCTCCGCCGCTTCCTCGCGCGCACGGCGCTCCCGCGTCTCCGCCTCGCTTCGGCCTCGCGCCTGCTCCGCTGCTTCCTCTATCACCCTGCGCTGGCGCACTTCCTTTGCCTGCGCAGCTTCCCGCAGCACCAGCTTCGTTTGCCGCTCCGCTTCCACGCGTACTTCCCGTGTCACAGACTTTTTCAGCTGCTGCAGCAAAAAATGCTGACTCTGGGCAAGCCGGATCTCCTGATGTTTTTTCAGCTCATGAAGATGAAGCTCCAGGTTGACAATCGTCTGCTGTAAAACTACGTCCGGCTCTCCGCCGTTTTCATTCGGGTCGCGGTGAATAAGCGAAACACGGTTCCAGGCGTATGTGCGAAGCGCGCCGTATTTTGCAGCAATTCCTTCTGCAAATGAACGGTGCAGCCGATTTATACGCCGTTCTTTTGGCGCCGCCTCCCGTAGTATCCTCACCCCGTGCTCCCTCCTCACGCTGTCCCTTTGTGCTTTATTTGGCGGAACGAACGACCGCTAAAAGCCACCTATTCCAAGTAAACCGCCATATATTCTGAGCATAAACCGCCGTTTCCCAACAGAGTCTCGTCCGCTAGAGAAATAACGATTGCTATTTGTTCCGTTTCTTGTCGTATGCGGTTAACCCGTTATGAACAATTTCAATGCTTTCCACAGCTACCTCGCTGCGCATCGCATTCAGCTCCGGGCCGCTCCATTTAATCGGGTAAGCCTCCGCGAAATTCCATCGGCACAGCTCATCGCCGTCCTGATCATACATAATAATAGAGCCCGTTTTACGGGTTATTTGCCCGTTCATGGCGCTGGAGTACCAGTTCCACAAATCCGTCGACAGACTCAGTCCCCGCTTGAGCACAAGAGGGGGCGACTTGACCCGCTTGGGCAGCCGGTGAAAATGTGTATTGACGCCGCCTTCGGCAATTTCCTCGTATTCGATTTCGGACTGCAGCCCGCTTACTTCCGAGAATCCGGCTGCCTGCAAGCCGTCAAGCTCCACAATAAACCGGAAGGTGCTGCTGACCTCTTTTCTTAAATCGGCTCCCGCCTCCGCTTTTTTCAGCAAGCTCTTTTCCTGCTTTCTGGCGTACTTGCTCTGAAGCATTCATGTCACCTCTTTTTAAACACGTCGAAGGGGTTATCCGGCTCATCATTCAAATTACGGTTAATGCGTGAGATTTCGTCACACCATCGCCGGCGCTCCCGGTGCTCCATCTCCATAATTTCCGCATGGCTCCAGTGAAAATAATAAGCAATGAACCCGGCTTCCTCGTAGATTTTATCGATGGGATAGCGGCTTAAGCCCCCCCCGTTTCGGCTAAAAAAGAGATGTCCACCTCGAAGTCATGCTCGCATTTGGGACATGCGGTTTTTACACTAAGCTTCTCCAGCTCATTAATTTGACGGTAAAAATTTTGCAGAAACGCCAGGTCCGCTGTAAACAGCTTCTCAACCGTTCTTGTATCGATAGCACGCAGGTCGCCCAGCTTCGTAATGACCCGCGCTAGCAAAATAATGGTCAAATAGCCAGGATTTTGCTGCACCCGCTGATCACGCATCGGCAGTATCTCATCAGCTGCCGTCGCCAGCCGCATAATTCCGCGTTTATGCAAATTTCCGTTCTCGTCGACATATCCGCGAGGAAGCTCAAATTCAAATTCTGTACGAAATGCCATGCCAGCGTAACCTCCTGTATCATTTGATGCCTAAAGCTGTGTAAAGCCAAATATAGTGAAAACAAGAGATGGGCCGCTTGCAGAAACTGCTCCGCATCCCCACCCCTTGTTTTACCAGCGGCCTAGCGCCTTCATTCCTGATTATTGCGTTCTGGTCATGCCTTCGTGCGCAAGCTCCAGCAGCTCGATGGCTACCTCTGAAGCCGTTGCGTTGAAGTCAGGCGCGGTGTACTTGGCCGGCCATGCTTCGATAACCTGCCATGTCGCCACATCCTCGCCTTCCTCGTTAATGGCGATAATGGTGACTGTTTTGCGGCTCACTGTGCCCTGGATGCACTCTTGAAGCCACTCATACATATCCATCGAATCGGTTACGCCCCACTTGAGCGTAATGTTGCCGTATTTTGCCAAGCCCGGCAGCTTACGAGGGGTGATGACTTCATTGCCCTCGCGGTATTCTACCACATCAAGGGAAGCATCGAATCCGGAAACCTCGCTGAATCCGGCCTGCTCAATACCTTCTACTTCCACTCTGAATCGAAACTTGCGGTAGGGATCATTGCGTTCGCCCGCCATGTCCTGCCCCCTCCTCACTTCATATGTCAAATTTAATTACGTTCTATGCTCCGGTTTTTCAAACCGGGTCATTGCTTTCATGCTCGCCCGAGTCCCTTTATGAAACCCGTAATTCCCGAGTACCTGTTACTCGCACCGGGATTACTCGGAGCCGGTTTTTTGCGTAATGCGGAAAATAACGAACTCGGCAGGCTTCACAGGCGCAACGCCGATGACGCAGACGAGACGGCCGTTATCGATGTCATCCTGTGTCATGGTTTCACGGCCGATACGGATATAAAATGCCTCGCCCGTGCTGGAACCGAGCAGAGCTCCATCCTTCCATACCCGGGTCAGGAACGCATCGATTGTCCGCTGAACGCGAGCCCACAAACGCTCATCATTCGGCTCGAACACAACCCAGTTGGTGCCGTTCTTAATCGACTCCTCCAGGAAAATAAACAACCGGCGCACGTTCACATATTTCCACAGTGTGTTGGAGGAGCATGTTCTTGCGCCCCAGACACGGATGCCTTGACCGGTAAAGCTCCGGATAAGGTTGACGCCACGCGGATTGAGAATATCCTGCTCGCCCTTGTTGTACTGCACGGACAAACCTACCACGCCGCGTAACACTTCATTCGCAGGCGCCTTGTGAACACCGCGTGTATTGTCGCTGCGCGCATAAATGCCAGCCATCGTACCGGACGGCGGAATATAAATATTACGCTTGTCCAGCGGATCGAACACTTGCAGCCACGGATTGTACATTGCCGCATAGTTGGAATCAAAAATGTCACGATGCGTCAGAACATCGGCAACCTTCGTTTTTTCCCGGGGAATATCGAGAATGGCAAAACGGCTGCCAAGGTTTTCGCAGTGCGCTACGAGCGCGAGCTGAACGTTCGGGTCCGTCACGCCGGGCACAGCCATAATGCTGACTACATCGTTATCAATGAACGCTTGGATGCCTGTACGTTTGCCAGGTCCGTTGTCCTGACCCATGAAATCGCTGGCAGCCAGGTTGGAGATGCTGCCGTCACTGCCGCCGGACAGCTCAATGACGAAGCTTTTGGCGGTTTCGGGCTGTCCCGAAATCACTTCAAACGGTGCCGTTTCGCCGGCATCGCCAAGCTCACCGGTCCGGTCAGCAATATTCACAATATTGGAGCGTCCGACAACCTTCGACACATGGTTCGCCGCAGCGATGTTAAGCGACAGGCGTTCAAAGGTTTCCGCTTCATCCCCATAAAATACGTGCAGCGTGAATTCGCTGGTAGTCAGCACTTTGGACGGAAGAAGATTATTGTCGATTACCGCCTCGTCACCCTCCAGATGGCTTTCCAGCTCAATGATGTTATCTTGAGAGGTGATGACGCGGGAGTATTGCTTATGTACTCCGTCATCAAAAGCGACCACATCGCCGGGATTAAATCCGGCATTTGATTTTACCCGGTATTTCTTGGACTCGTCGCTGTCTCCGAGCACTTCATAAATTTGCGTTTTGGCTTTGCTGGACGGCTCCACCACAACGCGGATTTGGTTGCCCCATGCGCCGGGGTTTTTGGCGCTAATTGCCAGTACGTTGTCCGCACCGTTGACAGCCGGCTTAGCGTCGGAAGGCGCTACACGCATAATGTACGCGCGCGATCCCCCGTTCACGAAGAAGCTCTCTACCGCATAAGCAAGAAAGCGGTACTCACCAAACGCATTTTCCGAGAGATAGGAACCAAAGTTACGCTGAAAATCGTTCATGCTCGTGACCAGCAGCGGCAATCCTTCTACAGCCCCCCGTTGGGTAAGACCGATAAAACCTGCCGTACTCGTGCTGACACCTGCAAGCGGCTGTCCACCGCTGTCAAACTCTTCCACATACACACCAGGCGATAAGTAATCTGCCATTTGTCTCCGGTTTCAGCTATGCGAAACCAGTTCCCTCCTTCCATGGGTTCAAATTGCTACCTTCATCATACTCATTTCGATTTAGTTCGACAAGACTATATTCCCCAGAAACTGGGCCGCTCCTTCTTCGACATTCACCTCCTGCACGAAATTCAATGAATTTAACGAAACTTCCATACGCACAGAAAAGCACCGCACCCGGAACGAAGGCAAAAACACGGCCGCCTCTCCCCGCTCATTGCTAAAAACGACAAATTCCGGAAACAAAACCGTCCCTCTCGTTTGAGCAAAGGCGAGGGGGTTCGCCAAGGATGCCCCCCGGTCCTCCGGGTGAAGCCGCATAATCCGGCATAGTTCCTGTTTTTTCGCATCTTTATGATAAAAAAAATAGGGAAACCCCTCATAAAGTCCTGGCCGGCCGGTCACCTTCACGTAATCCCGGCCTTTTGCCGCATCCTCCACCAGCCTGGCCGACATGCAAACCTCGTCGATAGGACGAACTCTCAGACGTGCGCCCGCTAGCGGCCGGTGATCCTTATCCCGTATGGAAGCGCGCAGGACGGTGACACCGGCTCCGGCCGGATAGGCAGGACTGGGCGTCAGCGGCACAGTCACTGTAGGACATTCGTCCTGTGCTGCAGACAAATCCAGCTCCATCGTTTCGGGCAGATAAATGCTTGAGCGAATATGTAACCGCACCGGCCCGCGCGGAGCCTTCAGCAGCAGCACCAGCCCTTCATCCGCTTTGCGGATAGCACGCTGGGGGTACCCCTCCAGCTCCACCTGCGGAATATCCCGCACAGGCGGCTTCATCGTGCAGCGGTCAACAAAACGCACAACGAGGCCTGCACGCAGGCTGAAGGTGCTTTCAAGACGAGTCTCGCCATTCCCGTTCATTCTGCCCCCTCCGCTTCCTGCAGCCTGAATTCGGCTTCCAGCACGCGCTTCACCGGCTTGGTCCGGATGGAATCGATAAATACCGGTCCGACCATGTAGCTGAGCGACAGCTTATACGGCTCCTCCTGAAAAAAGCCGAATGCGTTCTCCATTGCCAATTCCTCCCGGGTAATGCGCAGCTCCTCATTCCGCTCGGCAAGCGAACCGATAAGCTGACTGCCCCGGAGAACAGCATGATCATGAAACACCTGCATAACCTTCCCAAGCATGCGATGCTCGTCAACTGAACGCGAATGGATATCGGATGCAGAATGGGCCGTAACCAGATAGTGTAAATTGACGGCCATCGGCGGATACTGCTGCGTGCTGCCCTTACTGATCATCGTTGTGCGGCGATGCTCCGGATTGTCCCGGACAGTGTACAGGAACAGGGACAGGCTGAGGTCGCCCTTATCGGCCGGAGGAGCCAGGCCGATGTGCTCCGGCTGCCCAATCGGCTCAGGTGTCATTTCCTGACGAAGCAGCTGGACGAGTGTTTGCCCGACTTCCGCAATAACCGTATAGTCCGCCATTACCGCATTCCCCCCTTCGCTCTGCGGGCATTACAAATCAGCATATTCGCCGAGATCCTCCCTGAGCAAAATTTTTCCGTTTTTCCGCAGCTCGTATTTAGCAGCCGCAATTAACTGCTTCATGCCGATTTCCGTCCCGGCTTCAGCAGCCAGAAACGCTCCGGAAACGACCATATTTTTAATATTGCCCCCGGCCACCTCAAACGTCTTTGCCAGGAACTGAAAATCTACGTCGCTGTCCAGACGCGCTTCCTTCGGAAACGACTGGCGCCATATTTTTTCGCGGTGCTCGGTGTCGGGAAACGGAAACTTAATCACGTAGTTCAGACGCCGCATGAACGCTTCGTCCAGATTTTGCGAGAAGTTTGTAGCCAGAATCGTCACGCCTTCGTACTCTTCCATCTTTTGCAGCAAATACGCAGTCTCAACGTTCGCATACTTGTCATGGGCGTCCTTGACCTCGGAGCGCTTTCCGAACAATGCGTCGGCTTCATCAAAAAACAAAATGCTGCCGGAAAGCTGTGCCTCCCTAAAAATGTCGTGCAGGTTTTTTTCGGTCTCACCGATGTATTTGCTGATCACCTGCGACAGGTCGATTTTGTATATTTCCAGCTGCAGCTCCTTGGCGATCACCTGGGCGGACATTGTTTTCCCTGTTCCGGGCGGACCGGCGAACAGCAGACTGATGCCTTTGCCGTAAGCCAGCTTGCGGTCAAAGCCCCATTCGCCAAACACAACATGGCGGTACTTCAGCTGATTGCAGGCATTGCGAAGCTGTTCTTTCTGGTCTGGAGGCAAAATAATATCATCCCATGCATATTTGGGGTCGATCCGGCTCGCTTTTTGCTGGAGCTTATGCTGAATTTGCGCGTAACAGGCCCGGTGCAACAAATCGCCGGTAATTCGGGCCTCAGGCCCCTCTTCCCAATCCGCAAGCTGCTGTGCGGTATGTATTGCGGTATGAATCTGACCGGGCGTAAAGCGGAATTTGCTGGCGATAGCGCCCCAATCTGACCCTTCGAACCGGGCGCCCGACCATTGCTCCCACAGCCGCCGCCTCTCCGTGTCCGCCGGAACCGGAAGCTCGATATCGGCATACATTTTACCCAGCGGGCGCTTGATCGGCTTCCAGGACGATTCGGATAAAAAAAACACATCTCCCGGATGTCCCGCAGCCAGCTCCCACAGCTCCAGCTGTCTGTCCGGGTGCACTGCGCCATCCTGCTCTGCAAGAAGGTGGAAATTGTCCCAAGCGACGATCCCGTCCTGCAGCACGGCCTCCTGCAGTATCCGGCGGACAATCGAAGAGAACGGCTGCTCCTCGGATTTAAGCTTTCCGCAATCGACCAGCAGAAGCGGCCGGCCGGTGTGGCGGCACAGATGCTTCAGCTGAAGCGTTTTTCCCGCCCCGGGATTGCCCCATAAATGACACAGCAAAGGCTTATTGGCAGCTGATGCCTCCTCTTCGTCGGCAGCAGCTGCCACAGAAAGGTAGCGTCGCAGCCTCTCCTGAACGGCTTGTCCGGTTTCCAGAGGCGGCAGAAAATCCTGAACGGCAATCGTTTGCAAGCAGTAGTCCAGCTCCTCATGCACCGGCGTTACGCCGAGCAGGAAATCCGTCAGCCGGCTTTCCAGCCGAAGCGGTCTGGACAGCAGGGACACCTGCTTATCCTCATCAGGCTCCGCCCTGAAAAAATAAGACAGCAGCTTGCCTCTTTTGGTGAAAAACCGGCGGGCTGCCAGCGCATGCTGCTCGTTATGGCACAGCAGCCGGATAGCTAATTCCACCGTCGCATATTTGCATGTTACATCGTCCTGCAAATAGGCATACAGCTTTTCGTACTTACGGTCCAGCTCCAGAGCAAAAGCTACAAAAATCGTTTGAATTTCAAATGAAGTGAGTTGAAATGCACGCGCTAAATGCGGCAAAGGCAAAAAAATGTTTTGCCGGATGCTTTGCATCAGCCGCTGCCGGATGGCCTCATCCAGCCTAGCCAGTTCCTCAAGCTCAGGAGCGTCGTCCACCATTTCTTCGGAAGCGCTTGCTTGAAGGAGACGGAACATTTCCTCTTCCGCGAGTACAAGCCCCTTAAAGGCCTGCAGAGAGGGGTCCAGCGCTGAATCTTCCTGTGGCATCCGCCGCAGCTGCAGCGCAATGAGCAGATTTAATCGGGAGAGCTCGTCAGCGTAATGCTGCCAAGCATGGGTATACGGTGTGTTGTTCATGCAAGTAACAGTCCCATTTCGTTATCAGGCGTCCTCCGGCTTATAGTTCATCCTCGCCGCCTTGGAACCGAGCTGATCCGCTTCCTTTTCAAGGGCGGCATCATCATTAATTGGTATCCCCTTGGCTTGGGTTGTCGGCCGGACACGACCCTGGCGCTGCTGCACCACATGAGCCAGCTCATGACCCAGCAGCTCCTGGCCGGATTGGGTATTCGGCTGATACCGTCCCGGCGCAAAGTGTATGTCGCTGCCCTGTGTATAGGCGAGCGCCCCGATTTCGGAAGCATCGCTGCCTTCATGAATCTTTACACCGGAGAAGTCCGAATTAAATGCTTTCTCCATCTTGCCTTGTACCTCCGGGGACATTCCGTTCGTGTTGGTTTTACGCTGAACAGGCTTCATCTGAAGCTCGTCTTCCTCGGGGATGCTCATCCGCTGCACAGCCGCAGTCGGATCAGGCTTCAGCATAATTTCTTCCTCTTCGGCTTCCGGCAATTCCGCTTCCATGCGCTGGGCCGCCGCCGAGGAGTTCGCCTTCATCTGGAGCTCTTCCTCCTCAGGGATTTCCATTCGCTGTACGGTCCAACCGCTCCGGCCCGCCAGCATCCGCTGCACAGCCCGGTTTCCCCCAAGCTGCTGCAGCCGCAGCATTCCGTCAGCGGCACGCATAGCTGAGCGCTGGGCCGGTGCAGAGCTTCCTTTGACACGGCGACCATTTGCGCGTCCGCCTTGCAACATTTGTCGACTCATAGTAATATAGTCACTCCTTAGCGGGAGAGAATTGGGACTTGTTTGGATGAATGACTGGGCAGTATTTCTTCTAAGTTCATATTGACATACAGATTCATATTCATGCAACAGTTATTTTCGCAGCGCCTCGTAAAAATAGGCTTATCCCCGCGCCTGCACGTCATTTTTGTCCATTCCCGCTGCTGTTCCGGGACATATTGTAATACGTGCGACAAACTGTGAAAAGGGCGGTGCCTTGACAGATGAGCTCATTCAAGCGTCGGGGAAAAGCGAAACGGGTCAAAAAGGCCGTGAAAAAAAACAAAAGGCAGGCCGCAGCACTGCATAAGCTGCAGGATCGGCTCGCCGCTAAGCTGGGACGCTACGCTTCCACAGCAAGGGGAAGCGTGAAGCAAAAGCACCTCGCGGTTATTATTCAGGTCCGCAGGAAAAACTGCCTGAAGCACATGGCAGCACTGCACAGGCACTTGCATCGACACGGCTTCAAGCCGAAGCGGAGGCTTCCTCTAATCGGGGCCGTCCTCGCCCATGTTACCCCAGGCATGATTCGCAAGCTGTGCAAGCACAAGCTTGTTTCGCGCATTTACGATAATTACCGGGTACGGACCTGTATGAATATCGCTGGGCCTGCTGTAGGCTCGGGGGCGGCACTACGCTCCGGTTTAACCGGAAAGGGCATCGGCATCGCAATTGTGGATACCGGCATATACAAGCATCCCGATCTGGTTAAGCCAAAAAACCGGATCGTCGCTTTTAAGGATTTCATTGCCGGTCGTCGCCAGCCTTACGATGACAACGGCCACGGGACGCATGTAGCAGGCTCGGCCGCCGGGAACGGTTTTGTTTCAAAGGGCTTATACAAGGGCTGTGCGCCCGAGGCTCGGCTGATTGGAGTTAAGGTGCTGGACGCCAAAGGCAGCGGTACCGTCTCCGATGTCGTTGCGGGCATCAACTGGACGGTCAACCAGCGCAAACGGCTCGGAATACGTGTCATGAACCTGTCGCTCGGAACCGGGGTTATAAAGCGATGCCGGGATGATTTGATTTGCCAGGCCGCTTCCCAGGCAGTGCGGAGAGGAATCAGCGTCGTTGCGGCGGCCGGGAACAGCGGCCCGCAGCGAAATACGGTGATTTCCCCCGCAATCAGCCCGTCGGTTATTGCTGTCGGAGCAGCCAATGATCGGCGCACCGTTACACAGCGCGATGACCGGATTGCGCCTTTCTCCAGCCGAGGCAGCGCCCGTCTGCGCAAACCGGATTTGAACGCTCCGGGCGTCAACATTATTTCCCTGCGGGCCCCTGCCGCCGAAGCAACCCCCCAGCTGCCCGTCAAATTCCGCCGCTTCTATACGACAATGACCGGAACCAGCATGGCGACTCCGATTGTCTCCGGAGCGATCGCCCAGCTTCTGCAAAGACGGCCCAGGCTCAAGCCACGGCAAATCAAGACGCTCCTGCAGCGGAACGCCTTCCGTCTGCCGGGATTTTCGCCTGCCGCTCAAGGCAGCGGAGAATTGAATATCCGCTTCACTGCCGCCCGTCGGCGGAGGCAAGTAAATCCATAACTTCCTTGAATAGAGGAAGCGCACGATTAACCCCGTTTTCCGGCTGATCGTGTACAACGACCGCCACTGTATAGGCCGGCTTGTCACTCGGCCCATATCCGGCGAACCATTGATGAACCGCGCCCGCTCCGGTTTGGGCCGTACCTGATTTGCCTGCAAGCGGCCACTTTGCATTCCGCAGCGCCATGCCCGTGCCTGAAACGACAACGTCTCTCATCCAAGCCTTCAGTGTTTTCACGGTTTGCGGGGATAGTCCTTCAGCCGGGCGATGAGCCTGCTGTGCCGGGAACCGGTCCATGGTCATCCCGTTGGCGTACCGGACCTCAGAAACAATCCGGGGAGCGCGGGCCTGATCCCCTTGAAGTATAATATTTATCATTTGAGCGGCCTGCAGCGGAGAAACAAGCACATCGCGCTGTCCAATCGCAGTTTGAATAAGCAGACCCGAATCCGTCCGATCCGCTTGGGAGGAAAAGATTTGCCCCTTATCCTCCCCGTCAAGCTGGCGCAGCGTTTCCCCGCCGAATAGGGAGTCCCCGCTCCAACCGGACAAGCCGGCCAGCCCCAGCCTCAGCGCATAGCGTTCCAGGCGTCCGGCGTCCAGCCGCTGCATTACCTGGGCAAATACAAGGTTGCAGGACTGCGCAAACGCTTCAGCCATCGTCAATTTGCCGTGACCGCCCCGCAGCCAGCAAGAAAAGCCGTACCTGCCGAGCTCTCCCTGGCATGTGAACGCTTCATCCGGCCGTACAGCCTTTTCCTCCAAAGCAGCCGCTGCAACCACCAGTTTAAAGACCGACCCCGGCGCAACGGCGCGCAGCGCTTGATTCCGCCATTTGCCGCTTTGGGGGTCAACCTGATTCGGGTTAAAGGAGGGGCTGGACGCCATCGCTACAATATCCGAGCTGGATGCATCCAGAACAACGACCGCCCCGGATCGGATGCCCGCCTTGTCCATCAGCCGCTCCACCTCCACCTGCAGGCGCCGGTCCAGTGTCGTAACCAGACTCGTCGGATAGTACGGATTGCCCGGCTGAAACAGCCTGACCTTCAGTCCAGGCAAAGGCTCCTTAGCCCCGTCTGTAAAAAGCGATACCGTGGTCGGCCCGGCTCCCTGCAAATAGTGCTCGAACTGCTTTTCCAGCCCGGATGCTCCTACCAGGCTGTCCTCCCGAAGCAAGCCCTTGCTGATCTGGTCAGCAAATTCCGTCCGTACCCGCTCCGGATCCTCCGAGACATAACCGAGAACCTGTCCAGCAGGGGCGGGCTCCCGGTACCGCTGCTCCACATGCAGCACCTCCACACCGGGGAGCGCTAAGCTGCGAACCCGCTCAGCCTCTGCGGCTGAAAGTTCAAGCGGCTGCCGCGGTGCGTCGGCGCCGCTCCACAGGCGCGGCTGAGAGCCCCCGCCAGCTGTGAACCGGTTCCACTCCCGCTCCGTAGTATGCAGAAGCCTCCACAGCTCCTTCCACCTTTCCTGAAGTGCGCCGGAGCCCGGCTTAACCGGGAAATAAGCGAGGGCACGAATGGCGCCTCCGGTGAAAGGCTGCAAGCTCCGGTCCACGATTTGCCCGCGTCCGCTGTCCAGCAGCAGCCCTCTCTCGCGCTGGTGCACCGATTGGGCAACCAGATCGGCCCCTGCAGCCCGCACTCCGATTGAACTGAGCAATTGCAGGCTGCCAAGCCGGACAAGTAAAGCCGCGATCGCTGCAGTAAGCAGCATAAGCAGCACAAACAGCCTTCTTTTGCCGGACGTGTCCATCCCCCGTCATCCCCCCGTATATTTTCTCTTGCTACCAGTATCGACGGAAAGAAGCCCTTACAAACAAAGGCTCCTCCGCAAGCCAAGCGACTGGTCTTATCGTCCCATTCAAGATTTGACCACGCAAAGAAGCCTCCGTCCCCATCGTAATGGTTTCGGAAGCTTCTTGCCTGTTATCGGGAATGATGCCTATCAAGCGGAGCGCACTGCGCCCCCCTTGAACCATCTACTACCTGCAGGTAAAACCCGATATTATTGTGTTCTGAACTTGGACAGGGAATCCCGAAGCGAATTCGACAGCCCTTCCAAATTATCCGCCAATCTGACCAGCCCTTCGCTAATGCTGGACTGCTCATTGCTGAGCGACGCAACCTCTTGCGAGGTGGCCGAAGATTCTTCAGCGACAGCGCTAACGTTCGTCATGGCATCACTAAGCACATTTTGGGATTCATTCAGTTGCTGAATCGAAGCTGTAGCCTCGTTCAGCTTCTCCACAAAGCCGCCCATCAGCTGCTGCACCTGCTGGAAAATAACATCGGTTTCCTTCACCGATCCGATCTGCTCCTGGAAAAGCGGATATGCCGCAGACAGCACGGACACCGTTTCATCGATGCCGCTTTGAATCGTTTCCGTGATTTCACCGACGACACTGATGGAATGTCGGGACTGATCCGCCAGCTTGCGGATTTCGTCGGCAACAACCATAAAGCCTTTGCCTGCCGCTCCGGCCCGAGCCGCTTCAATGGTAGCGTTCAAGGACAAAATATTCGTCTGCTTCGTTAAGTTGTTCAGCACATCCAAGATTTTACGAATCGAACGCGTGCTTTCTTTCAGCTGATCGACCTTCTCCACCATCGAGCGGGTCATCAGCTCGGTCGAATTCGTTTTGGCCGTCAGCTCTGCCATGAAATGTGTGCCCTGTTCACTCGCCTTCTGGACCTCTGTCGCCGCCAGCTTCATTTCGCTGTTGGCCGAAACGACTTGATTCATTTGCTCGCTGATTGTATACGTAATTTCATTGCCGCGCTCAGCTTCGACCGCCAAGCTGGATGCCCCGTTTGCAATCTCTTCCGTAGCAAGCGCAATCTCGCGGGCGGAGGTAGCCGTTTTTTTCGAGGAATCCGACAGCTGCTCTGCCGTGGACAGCACCTCTTGGGCCGAAACGGTTGTCTGATTGACCAGCTGGGTAATTTTCTCCATCATCTGGTTGAAGCTTTGCCCCAATTGCCCGATCTCATTATTCGACTGGAAGTTTGTGCGAACCGTCAAATTCCCTTCTTCGCCTTCCTTCATCAAATTGCGCAAATGAACCAGCGGACGCATCATTCTCATGACGAACAAACCGATAATGACGGCCACAATTGCGGCACAAGCCGACATGATGATCGTCACCATAAAAATGGTATCTGTCTGCTTCGTCAATTCAGCGACAGGCAGCGCGCCCACCACTTTCCAGCCATTCTTCTCCAGCGTGCTGTATACCGCCAGTGTCTTCTCTCCGTTGAGCATGATATCCTCCAGACGGCCTTTGGAGGCTTCCACTTTGGACATATCAATCGGGCTATCCTGCTCAAGCAGTTCAAGATCGTTTGCCTGCATCACCTTATTACTCTGATCGACTATGTATACCTTTCCAGCCCCACCCATAATCGCCTGTACTTGATCACTAAGCGTCTCCAGCTTAATCTCCACCAGAAATATGGATGTTATGGTGTTGGAGGAAGCATTTTTAATGACCCGTGAAATTGAAAATGCCGGGTAGGACAGTTTTCCCGATGTCCCCTTCTTCTTCGTCCCCAGCCATACCGCTTTGCCGGCAGCCGCTAAGGTTTGCTTGAACCATTCCTCGTCCGAGTAGGACGATTTATCTAATGTACCGCCGCTGGTGAACACCCGTTCGCCGTTTCGGTCCAGCAGAGAGATGGAGGCAATCGTTTTGTTCGTTAAGGCCAGCGTGTTCAGCTTGTTCCCGATATCCTGCGTTACCTTGAGCTGATCATAGCTTCCTTTCGGAGAGCTATAATATTGATCCATCAGGCTTTGCATGCTTTGGTCAACAACCATTTGCATCGTCAAATCCTCATAAATATTCAGCATCAAATCAAGCTTCTCCGAAGCCTGTGTAACGGTTTGCTCGGAAGCAATCGCTACCTTATCCTGAATAATTCCTTTGGAAATGAGATAGGAGGTTTCTCCTACGACCAGAACAAAGACGAGTATGCTGATAAAGAACGTCAAGAACAGCTTCATACCTACGGACTTCGCCGGATTCGTAACCTTGAAATCAGAGAGGATGTCTTTAGTCCCTAATCTGCCGGGGACCTTGGCTCCCTTCATCACTTTTGTAAACGTTCTCTTTACTGTTCGAATAAACTTGCCTTTTTCAGGCGAAAAATTAGTTTTCATCGAATCCCCACCGCCTTCGATTAGTTAGTTCTCCTGGATGTCTGCTTTTGTAATAAGTTGGGTCTATTTCTCTAATATCGTCATATTCGACATGAAGATGAAGATCCCTTTTTTCTTAAATAAAATCCCCCCTTTTTCGAAGAAAAAGAGGGGGATTTTATTAAGACTTTCGTCCTGCTTGCTTGCGCATCAAGTCCATAGGCCGCACCGGGCTGCTAACCGGGAGACGCAGAACCTGCAGCGGATGGCGAGCCGCATCCAAAGGCTGCCCCTCGGCATCTGTCAGTCCCCGCACCGTTTGCTTGAAAAACGTACCGTTCGGCCCGAAAAACTCAACCTCCTGGCCTTCCTTAAAGTGGTTTCGCTGCTCGATCGTAGCCATTCCTTGCTCTGCATCATAATCCAGCACAACCCCGCAAAAATCATAGTCGGCCATTTTAGGCTCCGGTCCGTAAATATGATCCTCATGATCCGGCGCATCGTAGAAAAATCCGGTATTGACCGGGCGATTGGCCGCTTTATTGATTTCCTCCACCCACTGCGGCTGAAGAACATAACCGTCCGGGTCGGCTAAATATGCATCAATGGCTTGCCGGTAGCTGTTAATGACCGTCGCCACATAATGGAGGCTCTTCATCCGTCCTTCCACCTTGAAGCTTTCCACGCCTGCTTCAATCAAATCCGGAACATGCTCAATCATACACAGGTCTTTGGAGCCCATGGAGAATTGATCATCATCGGGCTTGAACACCGGCAGCTCCTTGAGGCCGATACGGAAATTGTTCACCGTCGAATCCTCTGCCGCTTCCTCCTCGGAGACGAGCTCCTCCAGCTCCGGCGGCCCGGATTCAAACAAATCATACTTCCAGCGGCAGGACTGCGAACAGCCGCCTCGATTGGAATCGCGATCGGTAAAGTGGTTGGACAGCACACAGCGGCCGGAATACGAGCTGCACATGGCGCCATGGATAAATACTTCGATATCCACCTCGACACGGCGCTTAATTTCACGGATATCCTCCATGCTTGCTTCCCGTGCGAGCACGACACGCTCAATGCCTTCTTCCTTCCAGAACTGCACCGCCTGCCAGTTCATGGTCGACTGCTGCGTGCTCAGATGCACTTCCATTTTCGGAGCTACACGCCGGGCTGTTTCAATAATCGCCGGGTCGGCCACAATGATAGCAAAAATGCCGACGCTTTCCAAATCCCGCAAGTACTGCTCCAGTCCGGGTAAATCTTCATTGTGGGCATAAATATTGGTTGCAACAAACACCTTGGCTCCATAACGGGAGGCAAACTCTACCCCCTCCCGCATTTCCTCCAGCGAGAAGTTGTCCGCGTTGGAGCGCAGCCCGTACTTTTGCCCGCCGATATAGACCGCATCTGCGCCATAATGGACAGCAAACTTCAGCTTCTCCAAGTTGCCCGCCGGCGCAAGCAGCTCAGGACGCTTCAGCTCCCGCCGTGCCTTTCCTTCCTGATTCGACGCTGCAGCGGCTCTGCTGCCTGTTGTTTCCTGGATGTCTTGCATCGTCTGTTCCCCTCCTTGCTCTCTTAATACACCTGTTCTTTATAGAAAAATCCGTACGAAAGCTCCCGCTCCGGCTCCTGCACCTCTTGAATGGCCTCAAGCCATTCTTCTTGGAATTCATAGCCGGCCGGATTGCTCCAATAAGAATCGATAGCCTGCCGGTAGCTTCTCAGCACCGTTTCGTTATATTCGGGCGATTTAAGCAGCCCTTCAATTTTAAAGCAATCTACACCGGCTTCCATCAGCTCGTGAATATTCTCAAGCATACAAATATCGTCGGCACTCATGATGTGGGTGCCGCTTTCGTCTTCAAACACAGGGAACCGTAAATCGGGCCGCTCCGCTTCCATTAGCCGGAAGCCGCGATCAGCGCCAAGCGAGGCGAGCTCCGTTCCGTCGATAAATTCGTTTTGGTGACGCAAATAGTTGTGCACCAAATTGCGCCGGGAATGATAAATGTTTGTCATTCCATGCACCTGAACCTGAATTTCCATGTGCACTGCGCCTTTCATTTCGATCACCTGCTCCATATTCAGCTCCCGGGCCAAAAACGCCCGAGTGGCCCCTTTTTTGCCCCAATAATTGGCGGTCACATAGTTGGTTGACGTCATTTCCGTGTTCCAATGCAGCGGCAGCTCCACTCCGGCCTGCTTCATGGCAATCAGCACGGCCGGATCGCCAAAAACCAGCGCATCCACCCCCGCCTCCTGCATCGCTTTAACGTAGCCGGGCAGTGCATCTAAATCGTCATTTTCAAAAATGGTGTTTACCGATACGTACAGCTTGCCTCCGCGCCCGTGCATATAAGCCGCCGCCTCCGCGATATGCGCGGGGCTCATGCTGCCGGGCAGCCGGAGCCCGAACCGTCCTTCCCCAACCATGACACTGTCTGCTCCAGCCTCTACATATCGTTTAACCTCATCCAGACTGCCAGCCGGAATGAGCAGCTCTGTTTTGCTTGCCATACCATTCCCTCCTTACGAATGTCCTACGGATTGCTCTGTTTATTCATTCTGTTGCTTTCCGCTATGTTGGCTTGATGCTGTTCGTAGGTTTCTGCAAAAAGATGGCCTTTCGTGCCGTCCTTCTTCGTCACATAAAATAAATAACGCGTCTCCGCCGGAAATATCGCCGCCTCAATCGATTTGAGGCTCGGACTTGCGATTGGTCCTGGCGGCAAACCGGTAATTTTATACGTGTTATACGGGCTTGCCACTTCCAAGTCGGCATAAAGCAGCCGTTCCTTCTGCTCGCCAAGCGCGTACTGAACGGTAGCATCTATTTGCAGCGGCATTTTCTGAGCAAGCCGGTTCCAAATGACACCCGCCACGACAGGCCGTTCCTCATCAACGACAACCTCCCGTTCCACAAGCGAGGCAATCGTCAGCATTTGATGAACAGAGTAGCCGGCCGCCTGCAGCTTGTCCTCCCAGCCGGCCGGAAGTGAAGCTAGCCGCAGGTCCGTCTCCTGAAGCATCCGTTCCAGAAACTCCTGCTCCGTGCTTCCCTTTTTCAATTCATAGGTTTCCGGGAACAAGTACCCTTCAAGCCTTCGCTTGATTTGGCTGTCTGCCGGAATCGCCGCCGCCGCTTTACTGTCCAATCGGGCCGGGTCGGCTGCGAGTGCAAGAAACGTTTCCTTCTCGGCGAGACCCTGTTCACTCAGCTTGGCCGCAATCTGGTCCACGGTCCACCCTTCGGGAATCGTAAAGCGGACCATTTCCTCCTTCACTACATCGCCGCGGTTTAATCGATCAATCAAGCCGTCTATCGTTTCCCCGGGGGCGAAGGAATACGTTCCGGCCTGGAACCGGCTTCCCTCCTGCTTATATTTCAGGTAAGCTATGAAAATAAAATCATTCTTGATGATATGGGCCTGCTTCAGCTGAGCTGCAATTTGCCGGGGACTCGTCCCCGGTGCAATCGTCACCTCTGTGCCTTCCCCGGCAGGCATCGGCCGCAGCGCGCCGGCGGCATACCAAACCGCTGCACAAGCAAGACCTATGCCGATAAGCAGCAAAATGAGCACAGCTGAAAGCAAGCCCCTCCGGGATCTCGGCCTCTGTGCCTCCTGTTGATCTATGACCACAAACTGATTCCAGTCCTTTCCAGCTATCTGTTCCCTGAACACGGCTTGATCCGCCTGAAAAAAGAGCCCGCCGCGTTTAGCAGAGGATTCACCATGATACAGGATGAACCCGCTATCAATTTGTCGGCAAAACAGCAAAAAGAGGACGTACGAACGCCCTCGTCCTACGAAAACAGCATTTCATCAACAAGCTCGGAAACATTTTCCCACTCGTCGTCATCCTCGATCGTTTCAAGCTCCGGCTCCCCGCCGCGGTTCATTCCGATGCGGTACAGCCCGAATTCGTTTCTGCGCTCCAGTTCATCTGTCTGCAATGCCGCATACATGACCTTGCCTAAGCTGAATTCGGTCAGAATCCGAAAAACGACCGACTCGCCCTCATCATCAACAAGCACGACCTCTTGCCCAAAGCGTTCGCGAAGCACTTGTACCTCGCGAACATCTTCCAATGTATAGTCAAAAAGCCCGTCGTTCATTAATCCTCTTTCTCCATTTCGGCAAGAAGGGTGTTGAACGTCTCCTCAACAATATCCCATTCCGCCTCATCCTCAATCGGGAACAGCTGCAAATCGTCGCCATCTTCTTCATAACGGAAGGCGTATACCTCTTCGGTTTCTTCATCCTCATTTTGTTCCGCACCGACAGGGACAACCATCATATACTTCTTATCCGAGCCATCCACTTCAAACTTCATGATGACTTCGAACTCTTCTTCGTTACCGTCATCATCAGGAATATAAATAATTTCCGGTTCTTCAAACTGTTTGTCGTCTTGGGCCATGATGGTCCACCTCACCTTTTGGAATTAAAATCAAGAAACCCTTGCAAAATGAATACAGCGGCCATTTTGTCCACAACCTGCTTACGTTTCTTGCGGCTGACATCGGCTTCAATCAGCGTACGTTCTGCAGCGACTGTTGTCAACCTTTCATCCCAAAGATGAACCGGCAAGTTGAACGTTTCCTTCAGCATGTTCGCAAAATCGATACACATGTCACCGCGCGGCCCCGTCGTGCCATTCATGTTTTTGGGCAAGCCGACAACAATCTGCTCCACTCCATAGCCTGAAATGATTTCAGCCAGACGGGCGGTGTCCCGCTCGGCAGTTTGCCGCTGCAGCACCTCAAGCCCTTGGGCCGTCCACCCCAGCTCGTCACTAAGGGCTAGCCCTAACCGTCTGTCCCCATAATCGATCCCCAGTATTCTCATGCCTGCTCCCTAAGGTGGCAGCAAGGCCGATGGACATCCACCGGCCGTATGCTGCGTTGAAATAAATACGTATGCTGTTACTGCTCGTCGTCACACATGCAGGATCGTTATCTATGCTGATTCAGATAGCTGCGAACCAATTCCTCAATCAATTCATCCCGCTCCCGCTTGCGGATAAGACTGCGCGCGTTGTTATGGCGCGGGATATAAGCCGGATCGCCGGAAATCAGGTAGCCGACAATCTGGTTAATCGGATTGTACCCTTTCTCCTGCAGCGCATCATAGACTGCAAGAAGAACCTCCTGCGGCGATATCTGCGCTTCCTCGGCTTTGACATCGAACTTCATCGTTTTGTCCATGCTGCTCATTGCCAGCACCCCCTGACCCAGTGAAGATAAGTACTTATCATTGTTAGTATTCTCCGTCTGGCCATAAATTCCTTTTTTTCGCTAAAAATTATGCTTGCTGCTTGACCCATTCCGACGCATACGCCAGTGCTTCCGCAAGCTTCGATGGGTCCTTGCCCCCGGCCTGAGCCATATCGGGGCGTCCGCCGCCGCCGCCGCCGCACCGCGATGCGGCTTCCTTAATCAGCTTGCCCGCGTGATAGCCTTTTGCAACCAAATCCGGCGTAACCGCAGCAACCAGGTTCACCTTATCTTCCGCTGCTGCGCCCAGCAAAATGACGCCGGAGGAGATTTTCCCCTTCACCTCGTCAACAATGCTGCGAAGCGAATCCATATCCGCCGCGCTTACTTGTACTGCGAGAAGCTGAACACCCTCCACTGTCTGGATTTGTTGATCCAGCGATCCGGCTTCAATGCGGCTCAGCTTGCCGCGCAGCGATTCATTCTCGCGTGAAAGCTCGCGGATTTGCCCGTTTAAGCCCTCGATGCGCTTCGGCACGTCTTGAATATTCGATTTCAGCAGCGCCGCCGCATCCTTCAGCAGCTGCAGCTGCCCTTCCATATATTCATATGCGCCGCGTCCGCTAACCGCTTCGATCCGGCGCACCCCGGAGCCGATCCCGCTTTCGCTCACGATTTTGAACAGCCCGATTTCAGCTGTGTTCGACACATGGCAGCCGCCGCACAGCTCAATGCTGTAATCGCCAACCTGAACAACCCGGACAATATCGCCGTATTTTTCACCGAAAAGCGCCATAGCCCCCATCGCCTTCGCTTCAGCAATGGCCATTTGCTGGATGACAACCGGTGTTCCTTTCCAGATCTGCTCATTGACCCGGCGCTCAATATCCGCCAGCTCCTCCGATGTTACACTGCCAAAATGAGAGAAGTCAAAACGCAGACGATCGGCCTCGACAAGCGATCCCGCCTGATTAGCATGCTCGCCCAGAACTTCCTTCAATGCTTTATGCATCAGGTGGGTTGCAGTGTGGTTCTTAATAATGCTCTCCCGGGAAGAAGCATCCACCTGCGCCGTCACCGCTTCTCCTTGGCGGAGCGTACCGCTGGCGATTCGGACTGTGTGCACATGCTGGCCGTTCGGCGCTTTGCCGACTTCCTCCACTTCAAGCTTGACGCTGCCGCCCACGATAACGCCTTTATCGCTCGTTTGACCGCCGCTTTCCGCATAGAACGGGGTGCGGTCCAGAATAACCTGGCAGGTCTGCCCTTCGCCAACAAGGTCCACCCGCTCATTATGAAGCACAATCGCAGCCACATTAGCAGTTGTTACCAATTCAGTATATCCAACAAACTCGCTTTTAACCGTCAAATCGCTCAGCGGTCCGCCTTGGACCTTCATGCTGCCTTCATTGCTCCGGCCGCTCCGGCCGCGCTCACGCTGCTCTTCCATAGCCGTGTCAAAGCCGGCCCGGTCAACCGTCATCCCCTGCTCCGAAGCGAAATCCTCCGTCAGGTCAAACGGGAAGCCGTAGGTGTCGTACAGCTTGAATGCGTCCGAGCCGTTAATAACGGATTGTCCCGTTTTCCGGGTTTCCTCAATGAGCGCCGACAAAAGGGCAAGCCCGTCCGACAGCGTCTCGTGGAACCGTTCTTCTTCGATACGGATAACCTTTTCGATGAATTCCCGTTTCTCCACAACCTCCGGATAGTATACGCCCATGACCTCGCCCACAACGGCGGTAAGCTGGTACAGGAACGGCTTATCGATGCCGATTGTCTTCCCGTAGCGGACAGCACGGCGCAGCAGGCGGCGGATTACGTAGCCCCGTCCCTCGTTCGAAGGCTGCACACCGTCGCCGACCGAGAAGGCTACCGTCCGGATATGGTCGGCAATGACCTTCAGCGCCACGTCATATTCCGGCTTAGCTTTATATTTCACACCTGCGATTTTGCAAGCCGCCTCGATGATCGGCATGAACAGATCCGTATCAAAGTTCGAATCCACATCCTGCAAAATGGAGCTCAGACGCTCCAGCCCGGCACCGGTATCAATATTTTTGTTCGGAAGCGGCGTGTAGCTGCCGTCCTTATTATGATTGAATTGGGAGAACACCAGGTTCCATACCTCTAGGAACCGCTCGTTCTCGCCGCCCGGCGTGCATTCCGGATCGGAGAGATCGCCATATTTTTCACCGCGGTCGTAAAAAATTTCCGTACAAGGTCCGCACGGCCCTTCCCCGATGTCCCAGAAGTTATCCTGCAGCTTGTAGATGCGCTCCGCCGGCAAGCCGATCTTCTTATTCCAGAAATCAAAAGCTTCGGTATCCTCCGGGTATACGGTCACCGACAGGCGCTCCGGATCAAAGCCAATCCATTTCGGGTCGGTCAGGAATTCCCACGCCCAGGTAATGGCCTCTTCCTTGAAATAATCCCCAATCGAGAAGTTGCCGAGCATTTCGAAAAAGGTATGGTGGCGGCGGGTTTTGCCCACGTTCTCAATGTCATTGGTACGGATGCATTTCTGCGAGTTGGCGATCCGCGGATTTTCCGGCTTTACCCGGCCGTCAAAGTATGCCTTCAGCGGCGCCATACCGGCATTAATCCACAGCAGGGACGGGTCATTATGAGGCACTAGCGAAGCGCTGGGCTCAATATGGTGCCCCTTGCTCGCAAAAAAATCAAGCCATTTCTGGCGTACAACACTTGCTTTCATCTCGCCATCTTCCTCCTTCAAGGTCTCCATAAAAAAATAAAACGCCCCTATAAATCAGGGACGAGCTGTCTCGCGGTACCACCCTGGTTATTGCACCCCTGCAGAGCTTACGCAAGCTACTGCGGCGGCAATCGCCTTGTATTGGACGATAACGGGTCCAAATGCCGGCGGAGTTCATCCGCACTCTGAAATTTGCTTCTGCCGGCCTGCGATATAAAGACTCTCCCAGCCATGCAAAAAGCGCTTGCTTCCTGCCGGAGCCTTCTCTCTGGTATATGCATAAAAACGGCATACTGGTTTCCATCAACGTATTGTCGTTATGGTTCGTTTATCCATGAAAATTATAAGCCTCCGGCGCGACAATGTCAACGCTGGCAGGGACTGCGCCGCTTCCGGCACGCAAGGCATTTCATAGTAAACCAGCTTAACCGTCAGCCATTTACAACCCGGCGGCTGCCCCTAGAGGAAGAAGTCGCGCAATGCACAAAACCTCCAATGGCGAATGGCTTTATTCGCATTGGAGGCCCCTATATCTGTATCATACGGCGGACTTTCTTCGAACGGGCCGCTTAGACCGGCATATCCGTTCAGGCGTCCCGCCCGCGCCAGCTATCATTTACTCGCTGTCTGCTTCAGGTCCTTTGGGCAGGCTGCTCGCAGACAGCTTCGCCGCACGTTCCCTCCGCCCCTCGCCGTTATCCGTAATTAAAGGCTGCGAGCTGCGCTGAGTGAACCCTTTAATTAATTGCTCTACATCGATTCCCGATACGCTCTTCAGCATTTCAGGCGCTGTAGCCATGAGCGAGGTGACATAGTTGCTGACCCGGGCAGCTCCTTCGCCGTTCCCGGTATCAACGACCGTGAGCTTGTCGATTCCTTTCAGCGGCTCAGCGATTTTGCCGGCCAGCTCAGGCAGCATCTTCACAATAATATCGAGAACAGCGGCCTCGCCAAACCGTTCGAAGGCTTCCGCCAGCTTCTGCTTCGCTTCCGCTTCGGCCAAACCGCGCAGCCGGATAACCTCCGCCTCCGCTGTCCCTTTGGCACGCTCCGCATCAGCCTCCGCCAGACCCGCCAGCCGCTGCTGCTCGGCATTCGCTCTGGCTTCCGCTTCAATCCGGTACTGCGTCGCATCCGCTTCCTTCATTTTGCGCGCTTTTTCCGCCTCTGCCGCCTGTTCCACCGCATAGCGGTCCGCTTCCGCTTTTTTCTTAATCTCCGCGTCATACTGGCGTTCACGCTTCTGGATTTCCTTCGTTTCCAGGTCAATCTCCCGCTCCTTGCGGACGAGCTCGACCTTCATCTGCTCTTCAACTACGCTTTGCTTGGAGCGCGCTTCCTGAATCGCGTAGGACTGATCGGCTTCCGCGCGGGCAAGATCCTGCTCTTTTTTAAAGGAGGACACCTTCAGCTCCTTCTCCTTGGTCGCTTCGGCAATGTTCGTATCCCGCAGCAGCTCAGCCTTCTGCGCCTCCTGGTCCGCCTTGGCCTTCTGTACACGCGCATCCCGTACGGCTTCGGCCTGTGCAATCTCCGCATCCCGCTTCACCGCAGCGATGCGCGGGCGGCCCAGCGCTTCCAAATACCCGTTCTTATCCCGCAAATCCTTGATGGTGAACGAGACGATTTGAAGTCCCATTTTTTTCAAGTCTCTGGTTGCGACGTTTTGTACTTCCTGGGCGAATTTGTCCCGGTTTTTGTAGATTTCCTCCACGGTCATCGTTCCGAGAATCGCCCGCAGATGACCCTCCAGAACTTCCTGGGCCTCCATCTTCAGCCCTTCGGTCGGCTTGCCCATGAACTGCTCGGCGGCAGTGGCTACATCCTCGACGGAACCGCCGATTTTGATAATAGCAACTCCGTCCGCCATGACCGGAACTCCCTGCTCCGAGTATACCTCCGGCGTGGAGACATCCAGCTTATGCGAGAGAAGAGACAGGAATTCTGCTTTTTGGAAAATCGGAAGAATGAAGGCCCCGCCGCCGCGTACGATTTTGACGCTGCGTCCGGTCTCATCGGACAATACGTTTCTGCTGCCGAGAAATGAACCGGTCACAATCATAGCTTCATCCGGACTGACGGTTTTGTATCTCGCCCAGAAGGCAAGCCCCAGAATAACGATAACTCCAATGACGATAACAGGAACAAGCATAGCGTCCGAAAAATTCATGAAATTCTCCTCTCAATCTTTCATTTTTACATGGGTTACTTACAATGGTTGCGATTACACCGTTTCAAGCGGCGATACGAATAAGGTTCCGTCTCGTATCTCTACCACAACGACCCGCTGCCCGGCTTCAATCAGGCTGCCGTCGAAGCTGGCTGCAAGCTGCCCGGTCACTCCGGCCCCGCCAACCCGAACAAGCACTTCCCCATAGCCTCGCGGCGGAATCGGAATGGACACCTCGCCGATTTTGCCTGCAAGCTCGCCGATGGAATAGCCCGTTGAATTCTCACTTCGTTCCATCGGCTTCACATAAAGAAAATACACACCGATGGACAGCAGGAAAGCAAATCCTAAAGAAAAGAGAGCTGTGGCCGCTCCGCCCAGACTGGTATACTTGCCGAGCAGCACCCCGGCCCCGCCAAATGCTGTAATCCCGCCGATGATTACAATCGGCTGCAGCGCACCATGCCCTTCCAGGGACATGAAGTCAAACCATCCGTCCAACCAATTACCGATCAGGTCTCCAAAAAGCACAGTAACGAGCGTAAACAGCAAACCGCCAAGAAGACATCCCCAGTACAGTTCAGCCATGGCATCCGCCCTTCCTTGTTTTGGATTTCATCCATTATTTTCTTTTCGTTCTTTAATACGACAAAAACGGCCCAAGGTTTCACTTCGGCCGTTGTATATAGTACAGAAACACATGCTGGAGTATCACCTTGCCTACGGCAAAAAACGGAACAGCGAGAATTAGCCCCGTAACCCCCGCCACTTCGCCGCCGACAAGCAAAGCAAAAATAATGAAAAGCGGGTGCATATGAAGCGTACGCCCGACGATTTGGGGAGAGATGACATTGCCCTCAAGAATTTGGCAGACGACGTTGACTACCGCGACGAGCAGCATCATTTTCAACGATACGGTGGATGCCATAACCAGGGCTGGCGCAGCGCCGAAAAAAGGTCCCAAATACGGGATAATGTTGAATACCGCTACAATACTGGCCAACAGCAGCGCGTACGGCATACCGATCATCCAGTATCCGATATAAGCCAAGACGCCGATGACCAGACAAACGAGGAACTGGCCGCGAACATAATTGCCGAGCGCCGTGTCAATATCCAGAAACAGCTTCACGGCCGTCTGCCGGTGAGCTTTGGGAATGACGGCCAGCAGCCCCTTTTGAATACCGTCTACATCCTTCAAAATGTAAAACGCCAGGAACGGCACGATAAAGGCGACCATCACGTAGTTGATCGTTACCCCGATATTGTCGACAAATCCGGATACCGCCGATGCGATGCCGTTTTCCAGCTCCGTAATAGCCTGATTGACGCCGCTGCGCACGCCGTCAGGCATAAGCCGATTGCCGTGAAGTCCGTCATACAGGCTCTGGGCCCGCATCGTCAGCTGCGGCATATGCTCGTTGATTTCCTGCATCTGGCGCATCATCATCGGAATGATATTCATCAGGAACACAATCACGCATGTAATAAAAACGGTGTAAATGAGCAGAACCGCCATCGTCCGGGGCACCTTGCGCTTGTTGAGCGAGGCGACAATCGGATTGAGCACATAGGAGATGGCTATGGCGATGAGGAATGGAGCCAACACCGCCTTGAGAAAAGCAAAAACGCCCAGCAGGATCGGCTTAATCAACAGGAGCAAATATAACACAACCAGCACAAGCAGTGCCGCCAGCCCGGTTGTTGTCCATCGGTTTGACCAGAACCGGTTCACAGGTCCACCTCCGGTGACGGTATTTTGATGAGCTTAGTATGTGTACTCCCTCTTCCCATTAATCGCCATAACACAAAAACATCCGCTCTGCCGCCGGGGAATCCGGCAAGCAAAGCGGATGCGATGTACAAGCTGCAATTCGGTGCAAGGGTTCGTATCTGTTCGATACATTCATCCCTCGTCCCCGTTAGTTGGCGTGTACTTGAGGCACTTCCTCTTCAAAGAACAAATCATCGAGTGAGCTCAGTGTACCGTCTTCTTCCACCTGATACACCGACATCTTGTCGCCATTCACAGCGAGCTCGATGAAGCAGCTCCAGCAATAGTACTGATGCGAGCCGATTTTACCAATATCCTTGGAGCCGCAATTCGGACATTTTAACATGATTTCACCCTATTTCCGATTTATATTGGTTTTATACTCATATCGATTTCCTTCAGATGCTGCTCGCTATGTAAAGGCACTATAATGGCGTCGGTTCCGACCGTAATCTGCCCAGGCGCCGGCAGCCATTTCCGCCCTTCCGTTAAGTCTGAAATGAAACCATCCGATAGTTCATAACCTGTTATTGGTTTACCCATTATTTCCTCAAAATAAACATCCTGCAAAAATCCAAGCCGTTGTCCGTTGACCGTCATCACGGGAAGCCCCTTCAGCTTCGAGCCTCCGTCCAGCAGCATACTGCTTCCTGCCGGAAGCTCCAATGCCATGATGGCTTCTTCATCCTGCACAGTTACCGCGTGCGGCCCGACTGACAATAAATGCGGCTCGGGAATGCCCTTGGGTGAGGAAAACCACTGCTTCGTCTCTACGACGATATGCGTCAGCGCCAGCCGTTCGCCAATGACGAGGTCCTTGACAATACCAAGCTGTGTTCCGCCGCTAATTTCAATAATAGGTAAACCAATGATGTCATGCGCTTTCCGCAAAGCCGACAGCCCCCTACCAAAGCTTGGTCTATAATGGGCTTATCGTACCCCGAAGCGGATTACCTTTATGCACTTCCGAAATCGGATTCGCCTCCAAATAATATCAACAGGCGATCCTTATTGATTATCCATCCGGCCAAACAAAAACGGATAATCGCTCTCGTTACGATCACCACCCTGAAAACGGTTCAATCCTGAACCTTACTTACAACCTACTACGTAATCTTTCAAGAATGGTTGCAGTTGTGTGTGCAGTTGTCACAATTTCTTCACGAGTGGTGTCGAAGCCGAAGCTGAATCGAATCGCAGAGCCGGCAATCTCCTCCGAAAGACCCATGCTTCTTAGAACATGAGAGGTCTCCAGAGAGCCCGAGGAGCAGGCGGAGCCGCTTGCGGCACAAACGCCCGCCAGGTCCAGATTCATGAGCATGGTCTCGGTCGAGACGCCGGGGAAGCTTATGTTCAAAATATGCGGTATTCGCATGACAGGATGTCCGTTAACAATAAAAGCCGAGGACGGAAGCTTGTCTTCAAGTAGAGAAAGCATCGTATGCCGAAGCTCTTCCAGGTGGGCGCGGTGCCCCTTCTGCTGCTGCTTCGCCATGGTCAGAGCCTGCGCAAAGCCGACGATAGCCGGAATATTTTCCGTTCCGGCGCGTCTTCCGCGCTCCTGAGAGCCGCCAAACAGCTGGGAGGCGATACGCTGCTTGCCGGAAGCATAGAGCAGACCGATCCCCTTCGGACCGCCGATCTTGTGCGCAGAGAAGCTCATCAGGTCAACGGGCAGAATCGACAAATCCAGCTGCTCCGTGGCCAGCGCCTGAACCGCGTCAACATGAAATGTGATCCCGCGCTTCCGGGCCAGCTCCCCGATTTCCTGTACAGGCTGAATTGTGCCTACTTCATTATTCGCAAGCATGACGCTAATTAAGACCGTATGCGGCTGCAAAGCGGCTTCAATACGCGTCACATCGACATAGCCCTGCTTGTCCGGAGCTACATACGTAACCTCCACGCCCCGCTGCTCCAGTTGGCCGCAGGCATGCAGAACCGCGTGGTGCTCGATTTGGGTCGTGACGATATGCTTTTTGCCCGGGCCTGCAGAAGAACCGGCAATGGCGCCGAATAAGGCGAGATTGTCGCTTTCGGTTCCGCCGCTTGTAAATACCAGCTCCGAGGGCTTACAACCCAGAGCGGCGGCCATGGCGTCGCGCGATGCGCTCAAGGCGAGCTTCGCTTCCCTGCCATAAGCATGCAGACTGCTGGCATTGCCGAATCCAGTCGTGAAATAAGGAAGCATTGCTTCCAAAACCTCAGGCCGCACCGGTGTGCTGGCTGCGTAATCCAGATAAATACTCATGGCTTCCCCGTTCTTTAACTGTACCGGGCCGAATGGCCCGGGTTAAATATAAAACATATAGTTGTCGTTCACGCCTTCGTCCTTGAAAGCAATCAAATCTGCAAGGTTGGTGGAATCAAGAACCTCGGCGATGCTGTTCTTAATACGAATCCAGAGATCTCTTTTGGCCGGATCGTCTTCTTCTGTGAAATCTACCGGACTGATTGGGCCTTCCAGAACACGAATGACATCGCCGGAAGTAATTTCCTCCGGATTGCGGGACAAAATATAACCGCCGTACGCCCCGCGGATGCTCTTGACAAGCCCGGCGTTGCGCAGCGGGGCAACCAGCTGCTCCAAATAATGCTCCGAAAGCTGATGCTTCTCGGCAATGCTTTTGAGTGAAGTCGGCCCTTCTCCGAACCGTACTGCAAGTTCCATCATGATTGTAAGCCCGTAACGGCCTTTAGTTGATATTTTCAAAGGTACACCTCATTTAAGCTGCGAATAAGTTTCATTTAGTAAAGCAGCCGCGCTTTGAACCTGCTTTCCGCACAAAATTAGCATTCCCGAAAGGCGGAATATCAAGACATGACGCAGAGCTTTACCGTTTATGTTATCATAATCCCTAGCAGAGTGGTATAAAAACATTGACATCTCTATGAAAATATTTTTGTAAACCGCCATATATATGATACAATCGGGGGATGACAAAAGCTTGCAAGAAAGGTGGCGATCCGCATGAACCGTTCTGTTCGTGTGGTGGTAGGTATGTCGGGGGGCGTCGATTCGTCCGTCACCGCGTACCTGCTCAAGCAGCAGGGATATGATGTAATCGGCATTTTTATGAAAAACTGGGATGACACCGACGAATTCGGGCATTGCACGGCGGAGGAAGACGCCGAAGATGTCCGGCGCGTCTGCGGGCAAATCGGCATTCCTTTT
The DNA here is from genome assembly GCF_037137075.1 of Paenibacillus sp. y28. Classification (NCBI taxonomy): domain Bacteria; kingdom Bacillati; phylum Bacillota; class Bacilli; order Caryophanales; family Paenibacillaceae; genus Paenibacillus; species Paenibacillus sp. y28. Next base: position 159,976 of record NZ_JBBBNV010000004.1, on the reverse strand, counting down.
TATACAGTAAACTTCGAAAAGCAATATTACGACAAAGTGTTCTCGTACTTTCTCGACGAATACCGCAAAGGACGCACGCCAAATCCCGACGTGATGTGCAATCGCGAAATCAAATTCGGGGAATTTCTGCAAAAAGCGCTGGACCTTGGGGCGGACTACTTGGCCACCGGCCATTATGCCCGGGTGAAGGAGCAGGACGGCCGATTCGAGCTGCTGCGCGGGGTGGATTCGGGCAAGGATCAGACGTACTTCCTGCATGCCCTGAACCAGAAGCAGCTGGCTAAGGCGATGTTCCCGATTGGACACCTGCCGAAGCCGGAGGTTCGCCGCATTGCCGAAGAAGCCGGACTGGCTACGGCGAAGAAAAAGGACAGCACGGGCATCTGTTTCATCGGAGAACGCGACTTCAAGCAGTTCCTGCAAAACTATTTGCCGGCCCAAAGCGGCCAAATCCGCACCCTGAACGGGGAAGTCAAGGGCAAGCATGACGGCCTGATGTACTATACGCTCGGCCAGCGTCAAGGACTGGGTATCGGCGGGTCCGGCACAGGGGAGCCGTGGTTTGTGGTGGACAAGGATTTGGAGGCTAACATTTTGTATGTGGCCCAAGGGGACAAGCACCCGGCCCTATACTCCACCGCGTTGGCCGCTTCCGGCATCAACTGGATTCATCCTGTACGACCGGAGGCCGGGACGCCCGTACGCTGTACGGCTAAATTCCGTTACCGCCAGCCGGATCAAGGGGTCACCCTCACCTTCCGCGCGGACGGTACGGCGGACGTGCTGTTCGATCAGCAGCAAAAAGCTGTTACGCCGGGGCAGGCTGTCGTATTTTATGACGGGGATGTTTGTTTGGGCGGTGGAACAATCGATGCCGTCAGCAAAGTGCTTCCTTCTCCTTACGAGACGGCTAAATCCTAGGCGTTCCCTGATCTATATGATTCAAAAAGAAAGCGGGCCCGTCAGCAGAGAACTGACAGGTTCGCTTTCTTTTTTGCAAGTACCTTGTTATTCGTTATTGCGCTATCTTCACAAACGGTTCGGGATGGCTGCGGATATAATCGTCCATCCGCACCGGATTTGCTGCAAAACGGGCCCAATACACGCCCAGCCTAACGCCCCGTCCTTTAAAGTCTCCAAATCATCCCGATCGATTGTAACCTGCAGTTCTACCACTCCTTTTCAGGAGCGTACCCTTTCTTCGGCTATTGTCCGGCCTATTGTCGATAGGACAACAACAAGCCCGGGACTCGGGATTTACGGGATGCTACCGTTTCCGGCGACGCTGCTGATTTTGGCGGATTTTGTCCTCCATCCCCTGCTCGGTCGCTTCATAAATGACGGTATGCTTGATTGCATCCGGGAAATATTGCTGGTCCACATAATGGCCGGGATAATTATGCGGGTACTGATAACCTACATGACCGAGCTGCTTCGCGCCGCTGTAATGGGCATCACGCAGATGCAGGGGCACCGCACCTGCGCCGGGCTCATCCATCAGGCGCATGGCCTTGTCAATTGCCATGGCCATCGCATTGGATTTGGGGCTTTCGACCGCAAACAAAATTGCTTGGGCAATCACATATTTGGATTCCGGCCAGCCGATTTTGTGATAAGCATCCATCGCCGTCACCGCCTGAACCATCGCCTGCGGATTTGCCAGGCCAATATCCTCGCTGCAGGCTACGATTAAACGGCGCAGGAAGGTCATCGGGTCCATGCCCAGCTTCTCCACCGCATACAGAAACCAGTACAGCGCCGCATCGCTGGAACCGCGCACGCTTTTGTGGAAGGCGGACAGCACATCATACTGGGCTGACGGATCGGCCTGTACACTCGGCCGGCGAATCGATTCTTCCGCCGCCTCCAGCGTCAAATGAATGACACCGTCCGAGGAGGGCGCGGTCGTAAGCACCGCAAGCTCCAGCGCATTCAACGCCCGGCGTATGTCCCCGCCGGCCATCCGGGATATATGCTGCAGCGCTTCTTCATCGGCCTGAATATCCAGAAAGCCGAGTCCGCGTTCCCGGTCCTTCAGCGCCCGCCGCATCGCATCCAGCGCATGTGCCGGAGTCAAGGGCTGCAGCTGGAAAAGCGTAGATCGCGACAAGAGCGCTCCGTTCACATGATGAAACGGGTTCTCTGTCGTGGCCCCGATAAAAATGAGAATCCCCTGCTCAATGGCAGGCAGCAGCGCGTCCTGACGGGCTGTGTTGAAGCGGTGAACCTCGTCCAGAAACAAAATGGTTTTTTTTCCGTACAGCGCCTTCGTATTTTCCGCCTGCTCGATAACGTCCCGAACGTCCTTGACGGAAGCGTCAACGGCGTTCAGCTTCACAAATTCCCCGGCTGTATGGCGGGAAATGATATGCGCCAGTGTTGTTTTGCCGCAGCCTGGAGGACCGTACAGTACAATGGAAGAAACCCGGTCCGCCTCAATAGCCCGACGAAGCAGCTTCCCCGGTCCCAGAATATGCTCTTGTCCGATATATTCATCCAGCGCCGCCGGACGAATACGATCGGCAAGCAGCTTGTTCTCCGGCTGCTGATCGGCCTGAAAGGTGAATAAATCCATGTCGCTCTCCTCTTTGTCAACAATTTGCTTCAATACCGGCTTTGTTCAACTAAGCAGCTGTTATTCCCATTCTTCCATTGTACTTCATTGCGGCGCATGCTGACCACTCAGGCCACCCGCGATGCTCAAACGCCTGACCGCATACAGGCTACCTGGTAAACACCGAATAACCTGATCATACGAAAAAGCCCCCTGTCCGGGAACTGCGGCGTATGTACCACGCCAAATTCCCGGAGCAAAGAGCTTGTTCTGATGCAGCGGACTTCTTTACCTGCGACGCTACGGCGCCGTGCGCAATGCCCATCCTCCGGAACCGTCTAGCTGCCGCGCTGCTTGTCTGCTTTTTTCAGTAGTTCCCTCACCGCTACGCTCACCATGATGAGGCCGGCCACCGGAGGCACAAACGCGTTGCTTGCCGGAGGCTGCTGGGCTTTGCGAATCTCAGGAGCGTTCTCGGGAACGATACGCTGAGTCACGTCCACCCGCGGCTTTAACGGCTCCTCCGTGGAGAAGACGACCTTAACCCCTTTTTTAATCCCTTCCTTACGCAGCTTCAGCCGGATGACACGGGCCATCGGATCGACGGACGTTTTGGAAATGTCCGCAACCTGGAACCGGGTCGGATCCATTTTATTCGCGGCGCCCATGGACGAAATGATCGGGATTTTACGGCGCAAGCACTGCTTGATGAGATGAATTTTGTACGAGATGGTATCGGACGCATCCAGCACATAATCAATCGGATATTCAAAGAGCTTGCCATAGGTCTCTTCCGTGTAAAACATTTTGAGCGCAATGGCATCGCACTCGGGATTAATCTGTAAAATGCGGTCCCGCATCAGCTCCGCCTTCGGTTGTCCGACCGTCGTCACCAGTGCGTGCACCTGCCGGTTGACATTAGTAATGTCAACAACATCCTTGTCGATCAGGATAATCCGGCCTACCCCCGTACGGGCAAGCGCTTCAGCCGCAATCGAACCGACCCCGCCAATACCGAGCACAGCTACTGTGCTGCCGCGCATAACATCAAGCCCTTCCGGGCCGATGGCCAGCTCCGTGCGGGAAAATTGGTGCAGCATGTGAGTCACCCTTTCGTTTCGTTTTCCTTCTTGCGGGACAATTACTTCCCGGATGGCTGACGCAGCGCGGTCCGGATAGACAAGTCCTCCAGCTGCTTCGCATCTACCGTGGACGGCGCATCCATCAGCAAATCGGTCGCACTCGCCGTTTTCGGGAAGGCAATCGTCTCGCGCAGGTTGTTTGCGCCGGAAATGAGCATCACCAAGCGGTCAAAGCCAAAGGCGAAGCCGCCGTGCGGAGGCGTCCCGTATTCAAAGGCCTCCAGCAGGAAGCCGAATTTATCGGCAGCTTCCTCTTTGGAGAAGCCGAGCGCCGCGAACATTTTTTCCTGTACATCCCGTTTGAATATCCGCAGCGACCCGCCGCCGACCTCGTAGCCGTTCAGCACCAAATCGTACGCTTGCGCACGGATTTTTACCGGCTCGGTGTCGAAGTAATGCAGGTCCTCATCCTTCGGACGGGTGAACGGATGGTGAAGCGCGACATGGCGTTTTGCTTCTTCATCATACTCCAGGAGCGGGAAGTCCACGACCCAAGCAAACTTGTACTCTTGCTCGTTAATCAGTCCGAGGTCACGGCCGATTTTGAGGCGAAGGTTGCCCAGTACGTCCGCTACAACCTTGGCGCTGTCGGCGGAGAACAGCAGCAGGTCGCCTTCTTCGGCGTTCATGCGCTCTTTCAGGGCAGCCAGCTCTTCCTCGCTGAAGAACTTCACGATCGGCCCTTTCATTTCGCCGTCCTTCACTTGAATCCATGCCAGACCTTTCGCTCCGTAACGCTGTGCGAACGGCAGCAGGTCATCGATTTCTTTCCGGCTCCAGCCGCCGCAGCCTTTGGCGTTAATCGCTTTAATTTGTCCGCCTTTTTTGGCGACGGTTGCGAATACCTGCACACCGCTGTTTGCGACAAGGTCGGTCAAATCCACAAGCTGCAGCCCGAAGCGGAGGTCCGGCTTATCGGAGCCGTACAAATTCATCGCATCGGCATACGTAATGCGCTGGAACGGCGCTGCAATATCGAGGCCTCGGGTTTCACGCATCAGGCGTATAACCAGGCGCTCCAGCATTTCCAGCAGCTGCTCCTGCGAGAGGAACGAGGTCTCGATGTCCACCTGGGTAAACTCCGGCTGACGGTCTGCCCGAAGGTCCTCATCCCGGAAGCAGCGCGCGATTTGATAATAGCGCTCCAGGCCGCTGACCATCAACAGCTGCTTGTAAATTTGCGGCGATTGCGGCAGGGCAAAAAATTCGCCCGGGTGCACACGGCTTGGCACCAGATAGTCGCGTGCGCCTTCTGGCGAGCTTTTGGTCAAAATCGGGGTTTCCACATCGATGAAGCCTTCCCCGTCCAGGAAATCACGGAATACTTTGGCTGCTTTGGAACGCAGCATCAACGTACGCTGCATTTCCGGACGGCGCAGATCCAGATAACGGTATTTCAGGCGCAGCGATTCATCGATTTCAATGCCGTCCTCAATGAAGAACGGCGGGTTTTTGGCTGCGTTCAGTACTTCAATTTCCGTTACGCGCACTTCAATTTCGCCGGTAGCCAAATTGGCGTTCTTCGTTTCGTCGTCCCGTTCAACAACGGTTCCCTTAACAGAGAGCACATACTCATTACGGGCACGATCCGCGATTGCCAGTGCCTCTCCGCTGAAATCCGGGTTGAATACGATCTGGATAAGACCGCTGCGGTCGCGAAGATCGATAAACAGCAATCCGCCAAAATCGCGGCGGCGCTGAACCCAGCCGTTCAAAATAACGGTTTCTCCGACATTCGATAAACCGAGTGCCCCGCAATGATGTGTTTTCAATAACATGGTAAATTTCCCCCTAGTTGGCTTGGTTTAGTTTAGTTTGTCCTTCAGTATGGCTGTTACATCGGCAAGCGGTATGTTCGTTTGCTCTCGCCCCGCCATATCCTTCAGCTGAATCTCGCCGCGGGCCAGCTCATCGTCGCCGAGAATGGCTACGTAACGGGCCTGCAGGCGATCCGCGGCCTTCATCTGGCCTTTGATTTTGCGCCCTTGATAATCCTTCTCCGCCAGCAGCCCTTCTGAACGGAGCTCAAACAGCAGACGCGTCAGCTCATCATCAGCCTGCTCCCCGAGCGAAACCAGAAATACATCAAGCGGCTTCGCAGCCGGAAGCTCCACCTGCTGCGTATCCAGAATGAGCAGCACGCGCTCCAGTCCGATGCCGAACCCGACACCGGGCTTGTCCTCGCCGCCGATTTGGGAAACGAGGCCGTTGTAGCGTCCGCCTCCGCTAATCGTATCAATGCTGCCGATCCCTTCCGCCTTGTACTCGAATGCGGTGTGGGTATAGTAATCCAGACCGCGCACCATCCGCGGATTGACCACAAACTCGATGCCCATGGCAGTCAGATGCTGCTGCACCTTGGCAAAGTGCGTCCGGCACTCCTCATCCAGAAAATCCAGAATTGATGGAGCTCCCTCACAGTACGCTTGGTCCTGCTTGCTGTCCAGTATCCGCATCGGGTTACGGTCAAAGCGGGACTGGCTTTCTTTACTTAATTTGTCCTTGACCGGAGCAAAAAACGCCTGCAGCGCCTCGCGGTATGCTTGACGGCATGCCGGAGTGCCGACCGAGTTAATCTCGACGCGCACGTTTTTCAAGCCAAGCTCCTTGTAGAACAAGTAGCCCATGGCAATGACTTCCGCATCAATTCCCGGGTCCTCGGAGCCGATAGCTTCGATCCCGAACTGGTGAAACTGGCGGTAGCGTCCCGCCTGGGGCTGCTCGTAGCGGAACATCGGACCGATATAGAACAGCTTGGCCATATCGGGATCTCCGTACAGCTTATTCTCCACATACGCACGCACAGCGCCCGCTGTACCCTCGGGCCTCAGGCTGATGCTGCGGTTGCCTTTGTCCGTAAAGGTGTACATCTCCTTCTCGACGATGTCCGTCGTATCGCCGACACCGCGCTGAAACAGCTCGGTATGCTCAAAAATCGGAGTGCGGATTTCTTTATAGTTAAACCGCCGGCATATGTCACGCGCCTTGTCTTCCAGCGCCTGCCACTTCTCCACTGTGCCCGGGAGCAGGTCCTGCGTACCCTTTGGCTTTTGAAAGCTCATCGAATGTCCTCCTGACTATTAGCGGATGTTGAGGATATAGCAAAAAATCCCCCGCCCCTGACGTATTGCTGCCAGGGACGAGGGATTGAGTTCAACTGAATCACCCGTGGTACCACCCACATTCGAACCGCTGTACGTATTCCTTCCATGACGCCTAGGCCAGCATCACCATCTTCGGCAAGCTGCCGGAGGATCGGAATAACACGATTCGCACTCTACGGTTAACGCCCGTCTACGCAAGAAAGCTAGTTTGCGCCGCGTCGTATTCAGGCCGTTGGATAAGCCTGCTTCCGCACCGCATTTCACCTTTTGTTCTCCGGGAAGTCTTTCCTTCATTCTTCGCAAAGCGGCTTGCAGCCATAGACCGCTCTCTCTGGGTACGGGGGGATGAAGTACTTGGTCCCATCATAAAATCCATATATCCTGTCGCATTAAATACGATTTTATAAGTTTTTCCCTTGTTTTGTCAAGCTCGAGTTCAGCCGGCTATAGGCAGCGGCGCGCCACCCGGACAAATCACCCCTGCAGACGGGCCAGCAGCGCCCATTTGCGCTCGTGACGGCGCTTGTACTTCGGCAGTCCCCGGTACAGCTGGATAGCCTCGCGAAACGCGCCGGACGCCTCCTGATTGCGGCCCAGCTTCTTGTACAGCCTGCCCAGCTTGTAATAAGCCTCGCAGGAGGACGAATTCACCTGGCCAAACATTTGCAAATAGCGAATCGCTTTTTCTGGCTGGACACCCCCAAGCGCTTCACCCAGCTCCAAATAGGGTTCCCCGTATTTCACCCGCGGGTTCAGCTCCAGGGCCTCCGCAATAAGAGCCTCTCCTTGCTCCAAACGCCCTTTTCGAAGCTCGCATATGCCCAGCTCGCTGCGCACATCGGCCGAGTCCTCCATCACCTGCAGCACCTGCTCCAGCAGCCCGGCGGCTTCGTCAAACCGTTTCTTCTCCATCAGCAGTCTGGCCAGCTCCAGCTTGTTGGACGTATGATGCGGACTGAGAGCAAGCTCCTCCCGCAGCTGTCTGATTTTGCGTGCCCGCCGCAGCGGCTTGACGATACTAGGGGTCAGCCCGACAAAGCGCCGATCCAGCACATATATAATAACCAGCAAGACGACAATTGCAATAAACGGATTCCCCGTCAGCCACCATAACAGTGAAAACAGAATAAATTTACTCATAATTCCCCCTCAAATTTCCAATGTTTTCATTATGTATATCATACCTGTTCATAGCAGGAATTGCCATGAGCCCGGGTTATATAATATCTCATAGGTCAAAAAGAAAGACTGGCAAGAAAGGCTTCCTTTCCGTCTTTTGACGTTCAGGTTCAACGCATAACTGAGTTATTTTTAATTTTTTAAGATATGTCAATAAATCAGGATGCATGGCCGCGGCCGGGCAGCTAATTGTGAAATTGAAGAAAAAAAGCCTGCACGAAATGCGCAGGCCCTCAAGGAGTTTATATTTAAAAAGGGGGTCGAATTTATTATATCTCCCCGACATTAAGCCGACGTGATGGGTGCATTACAGTTGTATTACAAATGCAGGATTGAATAACTGCACACCTCCCGCACCCGCGGCTTTTTACTTGGACTGCCCTTTGACCGCATCCGTTAAATCCTTAAGCAGCATGTACGTATCGCTGTTCAACAGCTTTTGTTTATCTGCAATTCCGTCCACGGTGGCGTTGGTCAAAAATCCTTTTTGCTCCAGCTCGCTGACAGCCTGCCCGGCAGGTGTATTCCAGCCAAGTGTTGTCGTTATCATAAATGCTGCCTGCTCCAGCGTCAGCGGCGGCGTCTTTTTCGCATCCTCGCTCAGATTCAATGCTTTGCCGGCTTCAGCCGGATCACCCGGCAGCTTGCCTGTTGCCGCATGAACCTTGCGGGTGCCGTTCAGCAGATTTTCCATCCGCTTCACATTGGAAGGCTCTTCGTACTGGAAGTCATTGTTATATCCGCCGATAACCAGGCCCATGGAGACGACAGCCTTCAAGCCTTCATACGCTTTATGCTGCATATACGGCTGCGGCTTGACCGTATACGGCTCAAGCACCATGCCTTGTTCATTCAAACGCTTCTGCAGAAGCTCCACATCCGCCTTGGATGCGGTCAGCTCGCGGAACGTCATGTTCTTTTCCTGCACAAGCTTCGCAGCGGCGCCGGCAGCTTGTCCGGCAGCCATACCGACCGGAATTACCCGTGCGCTGCCATGCGGGAGCGTATCAAAGCTTGCAGCCTTGCCCACGACAAGCAGGCCATCGACCTTAAGCGGCACAATGCTGCGCAGCGGCACCGCGTATTTGGTCGGCTGCATCACAACCGCGCCGTTATCGGCAGGGCTGATACGCTGAATATCAACCGGGTAGGAGCCGAAGCCGATGCGGTCCCACTGATCGCGGTTTTCCAGCAGGTCAATCATCGTCAAGCGGTATTCGCCCTGAATATGCCGCGTTTCGCGCACATACAGCTCGGGAGCGGTATCATCCAGCTCCAGACCCGCAAATTCAGGATACAGCTTTTTCATGTAATCGATTACATGCGGAAGCTCTTTTTTGCCGATTTCAAAGGCACTCTGCCTGGAGGCGGCATCCGTTCCGTCAATACCGAATATTTGCAACGCATTTATCAGCATGGTGTTATCATTCTGGCGTCCAATGTTCAGACCGCGCATCTTGACACGTTCTTTATCCACCGCAGGATACTTCTGCATCTCCCCGTAGCCCCATGCGCTAAACTGGTTGGCTCCTGTTCCCGGGTCGCCGTCATCATTCATCCGCTTGATGACCTGCTGCCAAACCTCCGGGGTTACATTCTTGAGACGGAACACTAGTGTTACCGCCATCCGCGATTTCTTGTCGCCCAGATCCTCGCGCCCGAACGTGTACGGCACACCGCTGGCTGCGGCAATGTCGCCATCCTGTGTCGCATCAATGACGGTTTTGGCGGAAATTTTCATTGTTTTGCCGTCAGCGGTCACGACATTAATGCCTTCAATGCGGCTCGCCTGGCTGCCGCCTGCTGCCGTAACCACGGGATCGATCTGCTTCGCTTTCAGCACGAGATCGATATTTTTCTCTTGATGGACCAGACTGTAGAAAGCATTGGCGGCAGTCGTGATGTCAAACGAGTCGCCTTCCACCTTGTCATACCATTCAGAGAAAATCCCTTTATTCAGCAATTCTTCTTTTTGCCCCGGCAGCAGTGATTTTTTCTCCCGGTCATAGTTATGATCCAGGCTGTTCAGCCAGCCGACCGTCATCAGGCCGCCAAGAATGCTTCGGTCATGACTGTCGATGAGCAGCGTGGACATTCCGTTGCGTGCAGCGGATACGGCTGCCGCCACCCCTTCCGGGTCCGTTCCGACGACGATGACGTCGTAAGCTTCTTTTACATTTGCAGTGGTTTCAACTGGTGTCAGCACCTGCTGCTGCGTCTGCTGCGGGGGCTTGGTCAAGCCGATTTTCAGGCCGCTGCTGTAGCCTCTGAGCCACCATCCCCCAGCGCCGGCCGCTAAAGCGACAACAAGAACAACGAGTAATTGGACAAGCGTTTTCTTCTTAGCCATGTTTCCCCTTTTCTCTCCCATAATCTACATAATCACCTTAACTATTGATTATACGAAATAAATCACAATATGGTTTCAACTGCGTACGCTTCATCCAGCAGCTTTATTTTTTTGTCAATGTACTCCTTATAGGCTTGGTTATATACACCCGGCTCTTTCGGATTCGGAAAACGCTCCAGCCGCTGCGGTTCCCCGTCCGGCTTGTCTCCCAGCGGGAACAAAATTTTGCTGACCGCTCCGCAGCCCAGCCCGATAATCGTCTGGCGCTCCTCCATCATGAGGATATTGTACAAGCTTTCTTGTCCCTCAAAAGAGTAGCCGACATTTTCAAGATTGCCGAGAATGTTTTTTTGCCGGTACAGATAGTAAGGCACGTATCCGTGCGCTTCCGTCCACCGGATCGCCGTATCCATCATCTCCTGCACCTCGTCCCGCTCCGCGACTTCATAGCTATCCCGGTTTTTGGTCATTTTCGAGGCGCGCTTGAAGGACAAGGTGTGTACCGTCAGGGACTCGGGCAGCAGTTTTTCCGTTTCAGCCAGGGTATGCTCAAATTCCTTCATGCCTTCATTCGGCAAACCGATGATGAGGTCCATGTTGATATTGTTCAAGCCCATACTCCGGGCCAGCTTGAACTTCTCGATCGTCTCTTCCACGGTATGGTGCCGTCCAATCGCATCCAGCGTTTGCTGTGTGAAGCTCTGGGGATTAATGCTGATGCGGTCTACGTTCCATTTCTGCATGACGCGGATTTTGTCCTCGGTGATCGTATCCGGGCGTCCGGCCTCCACGGTCAGCTCCCGGACCCGATCCATCGCCGGGAAATACTCGTGCATGGTCACAAACAGCGCATCCATCTGCTCTGCGGTGATGCTCGTGGGGGTCCCTCCGCCCCAATAAATGGTCGTAATGCCCATCCCGTTGCTCCGCATCCACTCGCCCATAGCCCGAATTTCATAATGAAGCCCTTCCAAAAAGGCCTCTACCGACCCGTTATTGCCGCGGATGTCGTAAGCCGGGAACGTGCAATAAGCACACTTGGTCGGGCAGAACGGAATGCCGATATAAATGCTTACTTCCCGGTCCAGCCGGAATAAATCCGGGATAACGCGCAGCTGCCGCTCGGCAACGTCCGTCAGCAGCCGCACCTTGTCCTCCTTCAGCAGGTAGTCGTCCCGCAGCACCTGCATGCTCCGTTCCCGGCCCTGCTTCAACAGCATATTGTGCATCAGCTTGGTCGGACGAACCCCTGTCAGGGTGCCCCACGGCTGCTCCAGGCCGGTCGCCTCCTGCAATGTTTGCAGCATTGCTGATAGCAGTACGCGTTTTAACAGCCGCCTGCGTTCGTCTGAGCCCTCCGACGGGGCCGGCAGCAGCCGGGTTACCGCGTGCGCCCAGCCGGATTCCGGTTCGCTGCCAAACGCGTAAAACCCCGTTTCCACCAAGGCCTCCTGCTCCGCTCCGGGCTTGGCCGCTTCCGCTTTTACGCGCAAAGTTAAAATAAAATCCCCCTCCACTGCTTCGTCTTCCGGCACATAATGCACCTGTTCAAAAAACAGCTTCAGAAGATGGGTGATTTCGGTCTGATAATCGTCAAAGCCGTGTTTGTACAGCACGATGTTCAATTTCTTTTACCCTCCCCAAACGGGCTTTGCGGAAAATCCGTAAGCCAATCTAGGTCAGTTTACCATAATTCCGGCTTTGTTGACAAAACCGGTTTTGACTCGACATTGCCGGCGCTGTTCCGGGCGTATTTTCTTCTCTTCCGCTTTGCAGTGCCTCTTGCGGGCCGGTGTGCATAAACCGGTGAACGGTCTGCTGCAGCTGTTGTTCCCTTACGGATTGTCTCATGCAGGGTATCTTCTCCTAGTCCGATCCTGAATTTGTTCCCAAAGAACCTTTTTACTAGGATACCCGCCAGGGGAAAAAATATCCGTCCGCGCGCTGGCGGCAGGAAGCTCATGCTCACACAAAGAAGAAGCAGCCGCCTCGGCACAGTATCTGCTTCCATGCCCGGCGCTGCTTCATTTTAGTTGCTGTCTACAAGTAAGGTGACAGGGCCCCAATTGACAAGGCTCACGTCCATCATGGCGCCGAAGGAGCCTGTTTCCACATGCAGCCCGTGCTCCCGCAGCAGCTCGTTAAACCGCTCGTAGAGCGGCTGAGCCAGCTCCGGCCGGGCTGCAGCCATAAAGTTCGGACGGCGCCCCTTACGGCAATCGCCATACAGCGTAAACTGGGAAACCGACAATATTTCACCGCCGGTTTCCGCCACGGACTGGTTCATTTTACCGTCCTCGTCCTCGAAAATGCGCAGCCCCGCGATTTTATCCGCCAAATACTTCGCATCCGCTTCCGTATCCTCATGGGTCACACCAACCAGCAGCATAAGCCCTTGTCCGATTTGGCCGATTACTTCACCGTTTACGGTCACGCGCGCTTCCTTGCAGCGTTGTACAATAACTCTCACCGTATTGCTGGTCCTCCTTACAGGTCAATCGCAAAAAAGCACCGCAGCCTGGATGGCCTGTTCCCATCCCGTTCAGCCTCAGCCGCTGCAGCTTCCATCGTTTCGTTCGCCGCTTCTTCCCGCGCGTTTGGCGCAAAAAGCATGCGGACGAAAGCCCGGATTAGGTTTGCATAATACGCTGAACCGAATAGATGTCCTTCACGCGTTTAATTTTCTCCACCACAGACTGCAGATGCTCCAGGTTGCGTATCAAGATGGTCATATGGATGAGCACCATTTTGTTTTTGTCGGAACGGCCGGAAACCGCCGAAATGGTCGTTTTGCTCTCCGATACTGCTTGAAGCACCTCATTGAGCAGCCCACGCCGATCATGGCCCGTAATCTCAATCTCCACATGGTAGCTCGCTTCCACCGCGGATTCCCACTCCACCTCAATCATCCGCTCTTCCCCGTCGGCCGCCGGAATATTGGTACAGCTCAGCCGGTGAACCGATACGCCGCGTCCCCGGGTAATATAGCCGACGATGTCATCGCCCGGCACCGGATTGCAGCATCGGGCGAAGCGGACAAGCACATTGTCCACCCCTTTGACGCGCACGCCATGAGTCGGGCGGCTTTTCCGTTCACTGGAAGGCACCTTGACCTCTTTGACCTCATTCGTCAGCTCCAGTGCATTCGCCGCCGCTTCTTCCGATTCCTTCCGCAGCTTCTCTGTTAATTTGGTGCAAATTTGCGCCGCAGTGATTCCGCCGAAGCCGACCGCCGACAGCATGTCCTCTATGTCGTTGAAATTGTACTTCTTCGCAGCTTCCAGCATCTTATCGTCACTCATCAGGCCCGGCACATCATAAGCAAGACGCTTCAGCTCCCGCTCAATCAGATCACGGCCCTTTTGGACGTTCTCATCTCGCCGTTCTTTTTTGAACCATTGGCGGATTTTGGTGCGGGCATGAGAGGATTGCGCGATTTTGAGCCAATCCTGACTAGGACCATAGGAATGCTTAGAAGTCAATATTTCAACAATGTCCCCGGTTTTGAGCTTATGATCCAGCGGCACTATCCGGCTGTTTACCTTGGCCCCGATCGTGCGGTTGCCAATCTCAGTGTGGACGCGGTATGCAAAATCCAGCGGAACGGAGCCGGCCGGCAGCTCAAACACCTCGCCCTTTGGCGTAAAAACAAAGACGAGATCAGAGAAGAAGTCCATTTTCAGCGATTCCATGAACTCGGCCGCATCGTTTGTTTCCTGCTGAAGCTCCAAAATTTCGCGGAACAGCGTAATTTTCTCCCCAAAGTTGCCGTTCGGCACAGAACTGCCTTCCTTGTAGGCCCAGTGAGCGGCGATCCCGAACTCCGAGGTCCGGTGCATCTCCCAGGTGCGGATCTGTACCTCCAGCGGCTCTCCGCTCGGCCCGATGACGGTCGTATGCAGGGATTGATACATATTCGGCTTCGGCATGGCGATATAGTCCTTGAACCGGCCCGGCATCGGCTTCCAAAGCGTATGGATAATGCCGAGCGAAGCGTAGCAGTCCTTGATATTGTCTACAATGACGCGAATCGCCAGCAAATCGTAAATCTCATTAAATTGCTTGTTGCGGCTGGCCATTTTTTTGTAAATGCTGTAAATGTGCTTCGGACGCCCCGAAATATCGCCCTCTATGCCCATCTCCTCCAGCTTCCTGCGAATCGTGCCGACCACCTCTTGAATAAACTGCTCCCGCTCCGTCCGCTTTTTCTGCATCAGGTTCACAATCCGGTAATACTGCTGCGGGTTCAAATACCGAAGGGCGATGTCCTCCATCTCCCATTTGATCGTTGAAATCCCGAGGCGGTGCGCGATCGGGCAAAAAATTTCGAGCGTTTCGTCCGCTATCCGGCGCTGCGCCTCTTCCGATTGAAACTTGAGCGTCCGCATGTTGTGCAGCCGATCCGCCAGCTTAATCAGGATTACCCGAATGTCCTGGGCCATCGCTACAAACATTTTGCGGTAGTTCTCGTTCTGCTGTTCTTCCTTGGACTTGAATTTAATTTTCTCCAGCTTCGTGAGTCCGTCCACGAGCATCGCACAGGTCGGTCCGAACCGCGCATGCACCGTTTCAAGCGACACCGTTGTATCCTCCACAACATCATGAAGCAAAGCAGCGATAACCGACGTTACATCCATCTGCATGTTGACCAAAATATCAGCCACTGCCAGCGGGTGTAAAATATATGGTTCACCGGATTTGCGCACCTGTCCATGGTGAGCTTGATCGGCAAATTCATAGGCTTCTTTGATTTTATGCAAATCCTGCTCTCTCAAATATGCTGCTGCCTTTTCCAATAGCTGCTCTATACCCATGGCTTCTTTACCTTTCCTCCACCATCCTCAGTCGGGCTTCTGACAGCAGCCCCAATTTCCTGAAGAGATACTCATTTCTACTATTATGCCTTTGCCAAAGCGCTTTCGTCAACAAGGACAGCCCGCTTTCGCGAAAGATCGGGCTTTTTCGCAAGCGGGCTGTCGTAAATCAGATGCGTTGGAACAAATTAATATTGAATGAGCGTCTTCACGGGTACGCCGTCCAGCTTCGCCCGGCCGTCCAAATACGTCAGTTCAATCAGAAACGCCGCTCCGGCGACCTCGCCGCCGAGCTGCTTCACCAGACGCTGGCAGGAGCCGATCGTGCCGCCGGTAGCGAGCAGGTCGTCTGCAATTAACACGCGCTGGCCGGGCAGGATGGCGTCCTTGTGAATCGCCAGCTTGTCCTTGCCGTATTCCAAATCGTAATCAACCTCAATGGTTTCTCCCGGCAGCTTGCCGCTTTTGCGGATTGGCACAAAGCCGATCCCGAGATGGTACGCCAGCGGCGCGCCGATAACGAAGCCTCTCGCCTCCGGGCCTGCAATGACATCGATTTGCAAATCCTTAACCAGCTCGGCGATTTGTTCGATAGCCGCCTTGTACACCGGACCGTTGTTCAGCAGTGTTGTAATGTCTTTAAACCGGATGCCCGGCTGCGGGTAATCCAGAATAACCCGAATATGCTCTTTAAAATCCATCGTAAAAAAACCTCCTAAAATAATAGCAGCGATCCGTTTCCTTAGGAACGGCGCAGGCGCGCTTTGAACCAGTCGGCCAGTTCTTGGCCGGTCGTATAAATTAATGTGCGTTCGGCTTCCAGCCGCAGCTCGAGCTGCTGGTACAGCAAAGCCTCGGCCAAATCCCGTTTCGGCGCTTGTCCTGTGCTGACAACACGGCTGTGCAGTTTTTCTTGTTGAATAAAGCCAAGCTCCGTGAAGACATCGATGATAAACCTGACGGCCGCGGGCGAAATTTTGCATCTTTTGGCACAGCCGTCAATGATGCGCGGGTCCTCCTGCTTCCACTGTTCGACTTGACGTAAAAGAGCGTATACCGCTTTGAAGCTGTCCCGGCCCGGCAAAGCGGACGGAAATCGGCTGTTAGCGGAATCCTCCGCACGGCACAGCACATAAATACGCTGGACCCGGGAAGCTGAAGCCAGCATCTGTTCCAACTCGGCAAGCGCGGACGGCAAAGAAAAAACAGCAATATCCGTTGCCTGAGAAAAATCGTACGCCGATGATTGCTCCGCAGCAGCAGCCACCTCGGCCGCAGCTTCATGCTGCCCTGCGGAAGCCAGTGCTTGCATCCGCTCCGCCCCAAACGCCGCGATATGCAGCGGATATGCGCCGAATTGGGGAAGCGACCTTAAATGCTCTACGGCCGCCGTTACTCGCGCAGGGCCGTTAGCCGCCCCACGCCAATCAAACACCTGCACCTCTGTAACACGCAGGTCCTGAATCAGAATTTGCGGCTTCCGTTTCCCGTTCCACTCATTAATAGAAAGCTCCCCCAGCACATCAATACGAGCCGTAGGAGAAATGACATCCGACAAGCTTCCGCGTCCAAAAGCAAGCGCCTCAATGCCGCCCATTCCCTCCTGATCCTCTTCGGCAAGCACAAGCTTCAGATGCTGCTTTTCTTTTCCAAGCAGACGAGACTCGCTAATGTTCAGCCCGGTAAAGACGAAGCGCGGGGAAGGATTCCCCATGCCGTAAGGAGCCAGCCCGTCAGCCTGCGTGATGGAATGGACATTCACCTCGCTCAGCAAGCATTCGGCGTCCGCTTGAATAACCGGCATGAAGTCCTCCTCGTTCATCCACTCGGCAGCCAGCAGGTCCAGACGCTCCTGCAGCTGCGGCAACTGATCCTTGTGCAAGGTCATCCCGGCTGCAGCCTGGTGCCCGCCGAAATGATCCAGCAGATCGCTGCAGGCCGTCAGCGCTTTATACATATCAAATCCGGCAATGGAACGGGCCGAGCCTTTGGCCATGCCTGTCTCGGGGTGAATGCTGAAAATGAGCGTAGGGCGGTAATAGCGCTCAAGAACCTTGGAGGCGACAATGCCGATAACACCCACGTTCCACTGCTCTCCCGCAAGAACGAGAACCCGGTGGCTCTGATCCCCTTCCAGCTGCTTCAGTGCTTCAACCGTGGTTTCCTCGACAATTCGCTGCCGCTCCTTGTTCAATTGATCCAGACTTATCGCCAGCCTGCCGGCTTCATCCCGATCCGGGGTTGTAAGCAATTGAACCGCTTCACGGGCATGCTCCAGACGGCCCGCGGCATTAATACGCGGCGCCAGCGCAAATCCGACATGTGTGGAATTCGCCTCCCCGCAGTCAATGCCCGCCACTTCGAACAACGCCTCAATGCCAGGGTATTCGGTCTCCTGCATCCGGCGCAAGCCGAGCTTGACAATCGAACGGTTCTCATCCACTAGCGGCATCAAGTCGGCAACTGTTCCAATCGCGGCAAACTCCGCCAGCTCCTCCGGCAAACGTCCGAGCAAGGCCTCCGCCAGCTTAAACGCCACACCCACACCCGCCAGCTGCTTGAAGGGATATTCGCACAGCGGCTGCTTCGGGTTAATAATGGCGAGCGCATCCGGCAGCAGCTCAGGCGGCTCATGGTGATCCGTCACAATAACATCAAGTCCGATTTGCGCGGCAAACGCAATCTGTTCCACCGCACTGATTCCCGTATCCACCGTAATGATAAGCGAAACGCCTTGCTGCTTCGCCAGCTCAAGGGCCGCTGTATTCAGACCGTAGCCCTCGGAAACCCGGTGCGGAATATAATAGTCATAGTGGGCGTCAAGCTGCTCCAGCAGCATCAGCATCAGTGATGTGCTGCTCACGCCGTCGGCGTCATAGTCGCCGTAGACGCGAATCTTTTCGCCTCGCTCCAAGGCGGTCTGAATCCGCTCCACGGCTTCTTTCATGCCATGAAGCAGAAAAGGATCATAAAAATGACCCTGTCCGCTGCTAAATAAATTTTGAATTTGTTCATCGTCAGTAATGCCGCGTACGGCAAGAAGCTTGGCAAGCAGCGGCTCCAGCTTGTGCTGCTCCGCCAGCTGTGCGGCCAGCTTCTCATCCGCAGCAGGCAGGTCCCAACGGGCTTTGGAAAAAAGCACGGGGCTGCCTCCTCATTTACACCATAACCAGGATGGCAAAATACAATTAAAAAATTAATGCAGAACCGGCGAATCCGATGCCTGCGGAGCCGGTCCGCTTTTGTAAGGAAAACCCGGGTCATACGGATTGACATGAATGAAAACATCCGATACATGGCTAAACTGCTGCATAAGCTGATACTTTACGGATCTGGCGATATCATGGCCTTCCATGACGGAAATATGCGGGTTAACACTAATTTTAGCATCTACAATGACATAATGGCCGTGCTCTCTGGCCCGCAGCGAATCCACGGTAATGACGCCCTTTACATCCTGAACCGCTTTAATCAGCTCTTCCGAATCCTCATCATGCAGCACGTGATCCATCGTAGAATGAATGGAATCCCGTACAAGCTTATAGCCCATACGAAGTACAATTAATGCCACGATAACTCCGGCTACAGGGTCAAGCAAATACAGCTGAGGGATATTGAGATATTGTCCCGCCACCGCGCCGCCGATACCGACCAGCGCCGCCAGAGACGAATACACATCCGAGCGGTGATCCCATGCGTTGGCGATGAGTGCCTGGCTCGAAAGCTTTTTGCCCATCCTGAAGTTGTATTGAAACAGTAATTCCTTAACAACCACAGAAATCCCGATTGCAATTAGTGCGTACCATTTCGGAGCCGAATCAACCCCGTTGTAAATTGTTTTGATGGATGCAATGCCTATTTCCAATCCAACCAGCATGAGCAGCACAGAGACAATTATGGCGGCAATCGATTCCGCTTTGCCGTGACCGTATGGATGATCCCGGTCCGGAGGAAGCTTCGCCGCGCGAATTCCAATCAGCACCGCGATGGAGCCTACAACATCGGAGGCCGAATTGGCCGCGTCCGCAATAAGCGCCTTGCTCCCTGCCATCATTCCGACAACGCCTTTCATCAAAGCCAAGAGCAGGTTGCCGATAATTCCCGTCCATGCCGCCAATTGAGCCTGCTCAAAACGTTTTTCTGTCATGCGGACACCCCTTTATCTAACTTGGCGCCAGAAGCACCGTCTGCAGGCCTTGACCGTGTCTTAATTTTTGACCGGAGCTGCGGACGCTCTTTTCAAGCTATTGCGTTTGAGCAACAGCCAGAGCTGGGCTGCGATAAATGTGGAGGAGTAAACCCCGCTGATGAGACCGAAGGTCATTGCCAGCGAGAACAGCTTAATCGATTCACTGCCCATAATAAGCAGCAAAATGGTGGCAATAAACACCGTAAACACCGTATTGATGGAACGAGTCATTGTCTGCCAAATACTGTCGTTGACAAGCTTCGATAAATCTTCAAACGTTTTCGTTTTGGAGAACCTCATGTTTTCCCGAATCCGGTCAAATGTGACGATCGTATCGTTAAGTGAGTAACCGATAATGGTCAGGATAGCCGCGATAAACGTAAGGTTGACCTCCAGCCTCAGAATCGAGAACAAGCTGATCACGATAAAAGCATCATGCAGCAAAGCAATAACCGCCGAAATCGCAAACCGCCACTCAAAACGGATACTGACATAAATGATAATCCCGATGCTGGACAGCGCTACAGCGTAAATCGCCTTCAAGCCCAGCTCGCGGGCAATGCCCGGGTCCACCGTGTTTTCCTCATGAACGATGTTGTCCCCGTAAGCCTGCTTGAACTGGTTGATAATTGTATTAATTTCATCGGTATTCAACACCCGGTCCAGACGTGTCGTGGCACGCGTGTTGTTGTCACCGCCAAGCGTAACGGTCGCTTCATAACCGGCATCGTGGAAAATCTGCTCCGCCTTCGCTTTATCAATGGACTGGGCCGCTGTAATGTCCAGCGAGGTTCCCGCCTTGAAGTCAACGCCGTAGTTCAAGCCGAAAATCATCAAAAACAAAATACCGAGAATCGTAATTGCAATGGAAAAGCTAAACGCGTATTTCCGGTATTTGACCACATCAAACTGCCATTTATAATGCACGAATTTCGGCCTCCTTGACTCCAAAATAACCCGGCTTTGTCACAATGCGACCGCGGATAAGCAGGTCAAGCAGCAGGCGGGCCAAGAATACGTTCGTAATGAAGCTGATCAAAATACTGAAAAGCAGCGTAAGCGCGAACCCTTGAATTGATCCTGTGCCATAGAAATACAACACCGCGCACACCAGGATGGTCGTCAGGTTGGCGTCCAAAATGGTACGGAACGAGTTTTTAGAGCCTGCTTTAAGTGAGGATGTGATCGATTTGCCGCTCCGCAGCTCATCCTTGATGCGCTCATACGTAATAATGTTAGCGTCGACAGCCATCCCGATCCCGAGCACGAAGGCTGCGATACCTGGCAAGGTGAGAGTCACATTCATCAGGTTGAACACGCCAAGCAGCATCCATGAGAACGTAATTAGCGTAATAGAAGCAATAACTCCCGGCACACGATATACGACAATCATAAACAGCAATATCAGGATCGACCCGATAATGCCCGCTTTTACAGTCTCCTCCAGTGACTTCAAGCCAAGCGTCGCGCCGACGGACTGGGTATATTTCTCTGTCAGCTTAAGCGGCAGGGCGCCCAGATTGATTGTTGCTGCAAGCTCATTGGCCTCGGCATAGGAGTAATTGCCCGAAATGGTTGCTTTGCCATCGCTCAGCACCGCCCGCACCACAGGCGCGGATAGCTGCTGCTCATCCAAATAAATGGCAAGCGGCTGGTTGAGCAGACGCTGGGACACATCGCGCAGCTTTTCCTTGTCATTTACTTCAATGTTAATGACAGGCGTATTCGTTTGCGGGTCAAAGCTGACCTGCGCCGCGCCTTCTTTGAAATCGCTCCCAACCATTTCCTTTGTCCCATCCGGGCCACGGAATGTCAGCTCGGCCGGTTTTTTCAAAATTTCACGAACCTTGTCCGGGTCCGTTACACCCGCAATACGAGCCCGGATACGATCTTCACCCTCCGGTGTAACCTCCGGCTCTTCCGCGCCGGAAGAGTTCGCGCGCTTCTCCAGGCTTTTTGCAGTTTCCCGCAGTGAATCTCTTGTTACAGGCTTGCCCGCTTCAATCGGTTCCGCCACATACAGGATTTCAAACCCTCCCCTTAAATCAAGGCCCAGCCGTACGTTTTTAACCAGCTGTGGGGTGGTTAGTCCAATTGCGGCTAAGATAACAACCACAATCAGGGCAAATAGTGTAACACGTTTCCCATCCATTCAGAGCCTGTCTC
The DNA here is from genome assembly GCF_037137075.1 of Paenibacillus sp. y28. Classification (NCBI taxonomy): domain Bacteria; kingdom Bacillati; phylum Bacillota; class Bacilli; order Caryophanales; family Paenibacillaceae; genus Paenibacillus; species Paenibacillus sp. y28. Next base: position 138,478 of record NZ_JBBBNV010000004.1, on the reverse strand, counting down.
CCTTCGATACTCAATATTCCCATTATACTCAGCCGCAAAATACGAGTCAATTTGCACAAATTTTGCGTCCGACTTTCCACCGGGCGAAGATAGCAAAAAAAAGACGGCTGGATTTCAGCCGTTGTCGTTTTTTTAGTTATTATTCCGGTAGATGCTCATTGTCATCCAATTCATAAACTGCGTGGCCTTCAGCGAAAGAATGTCGTTGACGATCCGATGGGTCGGCGGAGTCCCGTGCTTGCGGTACTTGTCACTGACGCATTCCCAAACCTCCTGGCCGGTTACGTGCTCATAGCCGATCAACCGAAACTCTTCCGCCTTGCTGACGCAAAGCCGTTCCACCGCCTCGCTCATCTCCTCCTCCGATAACGGAGAAGGCTGTTCCTTCTGCTCGGACTGCGCAGCCACGGGCAAATTCTCCTCTTGATCGTCCATGTGTCTACACCTCCACGCTAACCAATTCTCTATTGCCGCTCCGATTCCTGCGCAACATACGTTCGCACCCCAAAAAAATGTGTGCATGAGCGGCGAGTTTGTCCGCATAGTCATGTAATAAATGCCTGTGGACAAGGGAGTCGGTTCGCTGTGAAACATAAAAATCCCCACCGCTATTCGGTCAAGCAATCGTTTATTCACGGTACGATGATTTTGCTCGCGGCAGGCATCATCAACCGTATACTCGGGTTTGTGCCCCGCATTGCGCTGCCGCGTATGATTGGCGCGGAGGCGGTGGGCCTCTACCAAATGAGCTATCCGTTTATGATTATGGTGCTCACCGTTATAACGGGCGGCGTACCGCTGGCGATTGCCAAGCTGGTTGCCGAAGCCGAAGCCCGGGGCGACGACAAGCATATCCGCAACATTATGCGCACCGCACTTCTTCTGACGATGATGCTGAGTCTTATCTTTACGGCTTTTTGCATCATCGCCGCGCCTTGGATCACAACCAGACTGCTGACCGACAGCAGGGTGTACTGGACCTTTATGTGCATGACGCCGATGATTATCATTGTCGGCATCTCTTCCATATATCGCGGCTTTTTCCAGGGCAAGCACAATATGATTCCTACCGCCGCTTCACAAATCGCAGAAACCATTGTACGTATTGCGGCCATGCTCGGCTTCGCTTACATGCTGCTTCCGTACGGTCTGGACAAGGCGGCTGCCGGCGCCATGCTTGGCGTTTTGTGCGGGGAAATATGCGGCATGCTGGTCCTGCTCTGGCACGCGGCCAATAAAGGAAGATCCGCACCGGAGCAGCCGGCTCCAGCCCGCATTCCCTCCTCTCCCGTAAGCGGTGAAGCCTCCATACTCCGGCGGATGCTGAAAATCGCAATTCCTGTCACCGCAAGCAAGCTGGTCGGCTCCGTATCGTATTCGCTTGAGCTGGTGATGATTGTACAAAGCCTGGCGGTGGCAGGTGTAGCCAGTACAGTCGCCACTGCCCAGTACGGCATGCTGTCCGGCATGGTGATTCCGGTTCTGCTGCTGCCAAGCGCCCTGACCTTCTCCTTATCCGTATCACTGATCCCTTCGCTTTCCGAGGCTTCCGCGAGCGGAGATATGATTACCATTCACAAGCGTCTCCATCAATCTCTCCGGCTGGCTCTCGTCACCGGCGCGCCTTTTGCCGTCATCATGTTCGTGCTGGCGGAACCGCTTTGTTACTACTTGTACCACAATTTGGAGATCGCGCCCATGCTCCAGCTTATGGCGCCGGCAGCACTGTTTATGTACTTTCAGGCGCCGCTGAATGCAACCCTTCAGGCGCTGGATCGGCCGGGAACAGCACTGCTGAATACATTTATCGGCTCAGCCGTGAAGCTATTTCTGATATATCAGCTGGTCACGAAGCCGCAATGGGGCATCATGGGAGCAGTCATCGCCATCAGCGCAAACATTATGCTTGTCACTATCCTGCATTGGGTGAGCACTGTGCGGCTTTTACGATTCAAGATGGCTGCCGGCGACTTCCTGAAAGTGTTGGGCGCCATGGGCCTGATGGCCGTCGTTTGTCATCTCATTATGTACCGGCCCTGGTCGGACCTGCTGTTACTAAAATTCATCGGCTCAATGACTGCCGGCGTGATTCTTTATATCCTATGTATGTTCGGGACGGGGCAAATCGATAAAAGCGATCTGGTACGCGTCCCTTGGATCGGCCGGCTGCTCTCCCGCTGGTTCTGAGTTCAGCCGGTCCGTCCTCATCGGCACACAGCATATCAATCGAGCTTTGGAGAAATGTACAGCTTGCCGCGGTGATCGATACTGCAAAAAAACACATCCTTGAAATCGGAAGGGCCTCCCTGCTGCTGAAGCTCATGCTTCAACCAAAACCGGGTCTGGCCCAGCTTAAGCAGATTATCATCCTGCACCTTGCCGTCCATGATTAAGGGAAGCGGCAGCCCTTCAAAGCGGATCTGCTTGCCGCTCTCCTTGGCTTCCTTGCTTTTTTCGACGACAGACAATTTGCCGGAGGCCTCAAGAATCGCGAATTCCACATCGGCTACATTCGGCACCTTATTTTCACGAAGCTGCACCATCAGGTCGTCCAGGTTATAACGCTGTTTTCTCATTTCCTTCCGGTCCAGCTTGCCTTCCCGGATGAAAAAGCTGGGCTTGCCGTCAAACCAATTGCGGATTTTCTGGCTTTTGAGCGTGAGGTATGACAGGGCCACCTGAATCAACATCAGGACGACAATAGGAATCACCCCGTCCATAAACGGCCGATCCCAGTCCTCAATAACAATAACCCCGATCTCGGCGATCATAAATGAAATCACAAGGTCGAATACCGACAGCTTGCCGATTTCGCGCTTGCCCATAAGCCGCATTGTCAAAAAAATCACAATGTATATGAGCAGCGTACGCAAAAAAATGGCCAGATACTCCATGATACAGCCTCCTTTAGCGTAAGCTTGGCATCACAGGGTATTCTGGCCTGACTGTCCCCGGCACATGCAGCATCCCGGTTAATGAAATGTTGGTAAACAGCTTTATAAAATAATAAAATAAACGTAAATCGTTGAAATCACTAGCGCCAGAAGAGTTAACGGAGCGCCAAGCTTTAAATATTCCATATAGGACAGCCCCTTCCCTTCCTTCATGGCAAGACCGGCTACAATCACGTTCGCAGAGGCGCCAATCAGGGTCCCGTTCCCGCCCAGACATGCACCCAGCGCAAGCGACCACCAAAGCGGCTCCAGCTGCTGCGCATCCGTGATCTCCATCTGTACTCCCAAATCCTGAATAAGCGGAATCATGGTAGCCACGAACGGAATATTGTCGATGGTTGCCGACGCAATTCCGGATACCCACAAAATGAGCATGCTGGTAAACGTCATGTCTCCTGCGGTAAGCTCCAGCATGCGGCCCGCCAAAAATTGAATGGCCCCTACATCCACCAGGCCCCCGACCAGAACAAAGAGTCCCACAAAGAAAAAAATCGTCATCCATTCCACACTGTAGAAGACCTCATCAATCTGCTCTTCCTTCACTCCGATAAGCATCAACAACGAAGCCCCGGACAAAGCGACCACTGCGGGCTCCATATGAAGCGCCGAATGCAGCAGGAAGCCTGCGATCGTCAAGCCGAGAACGACAAGCGCTTTGTTCATCAGCTTGCGGTCCTTAATAAACGTTTCCGCGGATAGCTTCATCAGCTCCGCCTTATGCTCCGCGGAAACACGGAACGACGGGGCATAGACCCGCTTCATAATCCAGACCGTTACGATCATGATGACAATGACAACCGGGGCCAGATGGATCAGAAAATCATTGAAGGTCAGCTCGGGATTCGCCGAGCCAATCATAATATTAGGCGGATCGCCAATCAGGGTCGCTGTCCCGCCGGCATTGGAAGAGATAATCTCTCCAATCAGATAAGGCAGCGGATTCACCTTCAAAATTCGCGTAATCGAAAATGTAACGGGCACAACAAGCAGCACCGTCGTCACATTATCCAAAAACGCGGAGGCCGTTGCCGTCAATGCGCACAGCAGGACAAAAATCCGGCCGGGATCGCCTTTCGCCAGCTGGGCGGCCTTCACCGCGGCATACTGAAACACCCCGGTTTTGTTCGTTATGCCGACAAGCATCATCATTCCGATGAGCAAAAAAATAGTTTTCCATTCAATATGACGGCCGATAGCGGCATCCAAATCGACAATCCCAAGAATGACCATCATCACTGCTCCTGCAAGAGCAAGGACAGTACGGTTTATTTTTTCCGTAACAATCATTCCATAAGTCAACAAAAATAGGACAACCGCTGTGACCACCTGCCAGGTCGCGGCTTGTCCGACTGCCTGATCCACTCCACGCACGTCCTCTCCATGTTTTGGCAACATCGCTATTATACTAAACCACGTCAAATCTAGTCCAGTCCGGTACTATTTCCGAGAGCCTGGCCATACAATGAGATAAGAGAAAGTTCATTATCGAGGGGGTACGCTTTCGATGAATCCGATGACCAAAGTACCGAAGGTCAAAATAGGACATCCACTGCTTGCAGCACTGTGGTATGCCATGCTGTGGATGTGTGTCTCCGCTGTGATCACCTCCCTGATGCTTGCTTATGCCAAAATGCAGGAGGAGACCCTTGGCGATGTCGTTTTTGTCATCCACGGGCTTTCTTCGGCTATCGGGGGATTTGTGGCAGCCAGACGGCACGGAAAGCGCGGCTGGTATCAGGGAGCTTTGCTCGGAATGATGTACACGGTGCTCATTATTCTCATTGGCTTCCTTGGATTTGACGGTTCTCTCAGCAGCCGGACGCTCGTTCTGCTGGCTGTTTGTACGTGCAGCGGGGCGCTGGGCGGCATGTTCGGCGTCAATCTGAACCGGAACCGGTAAAAAGCCGATACACATTTCACAGTATAATTATCCGCAGGTACAATTCTGATGTACATCCCTCTTGCATTCATGAAAAAAGCTCCGGGCCTGCCCATGCTGGCTTTCCCGGAGCTTTGTATTATGGTTGCGATTTATTTATCGCTCTCAACTACAGCCGCGCTGCTTGTAACCGAGCTAATGGAAGAACGGTCAAACGTCAGCTTCGTTGCATCATTAACCTTGAGTACCACGATGTCGTCCGTAATCTCTACGATTGTGCCGTGCAGGCCGCCAATCGTTACAACTTTATCGTTCTTCTTAAGCGCTCCAAGCATTGTGTTACGTTCTTTTGATCGTTTCTGCTGCGGACGAATCATCAGGAAATATAAGACCGCAAACATCAAAATGATCGGCAAGAACGTGCCGATTGCTCCAAGACCTCCGGCCGCCGGTGCTTCTGCCGCCAATTGCCACATACTGACCCATCCTCCTCAAACTGCTTTAGAATGTTTAGAACCCTTTGTCATTGTCGAACAAGCCATATTCCGCAAAAAATTGATTACGGAAGTCCATCAGCCGGTCTTCACGTATCGCTTGCCGCACATCCCGCATCAAATCGAGCAAAAACTGCAAGTTATGTATTGTCGTCAGCCGCAGCCCGAAGGTCTCCTCCGCTTTCAGCAAATGGCGAATATAGGCGCGGGTGTAGTTCTTGCAGGTATAGCAGCCGCAGCGCTCATCCATCGGCCGGAAATCCCGGGCGTACTGGGCGTTCTTCACAACCAGTCTCCCTTGGCGGGTCATGACCGTACCATTGCGGGCGATTCGGGTCGGAAGCACGCAGTCAAACATATCGATGCCTCGGATAGCTCCATCGAGCAGCGCATCCGGAGAACCGACGCCCATCAAGTAACGGGGCTTGTGCTCTGGCAGAAGCGGTACCGTTTCCTCCAGCATGTCATACATCAGGTGTTTTGGCTCGCCAACACTTAGTCCACCAATAGCATACCCCGGGAAATCCATGGAAGTCAACTGAGCCGCGCTCTCCTTCCGCAAATCGCCGAACATGCCGCCCTGAACGATCGCAAACAATGCCTGATCCTGTTTACGGGCGTGGGATTGAAGGCATCTTTCGGCCCAGCGGGTAGTCCGTTCCAGAGACTGCTTTACGTAGTCATATTCGGCCGGATACGGCGGACACTCATCAAAGGCCATCATGATGTCGGCGCCTAACGCATTTTGAATCTCCATTGCCTTTTCAGGAGAAATAAACAGCTTGTCCCCGTTCAGATGGGAGCGGAATTCAACGCCCTCTTCTCTAATCTTGCGCATCTCACTGAGGCTGAACACTTGAAACCCGCCGCTATCGGTCAGAATCGGCCGGTCCCAGTTCATAAACTGGTGCAGCCCGCCCGCTTCTTTAACAAGCTCGTGTCCCGGACGCAAATACAGATGGTACGTATTACTCAATATAATTTGAGCATCCATCGTTTTCAGTTCTTCCGGACTCATCGTTTTGACCGTCGCCTGCGTGCCTACAGGCATGAACGCCGGGGTCTCAATGACACCGTGCGGGGTATGCACGAGGCCAAGCCGCGCCCCGGTTTGCTTGCATGTTTTAATATGCTCGTAACGTATCGCCATAAAATCCCTTTCTGTGCTGTACATCCGTACAAGGAAATAATTAAACCTTAATAAATAAACATAGCATCTCCAAAGCTGAAAAAGCGGTACTCCCGCTCCACAGCTTCCCGGTATGCGGCAAGAATTCGCTCCCGCCCTGCGATAGCGCTAATGAGCATGAGCAGCGTCGATTTCGGGAGATGAAAATTCGTCAGCAGCGCATCCACAAGCCGCAGCTCCACGCCCGGATAAATAAAAATGTCCGTCCAGCCGCTTGATCCTTCAAGACACCCGATATCCTCTGCGTTCCGCGCGGCCGTCTCCAGCGTGCGGGCCGAGGTTGTGCCGACTGCTATAATACGCCCGCCCTGCTGCTTTGTCTCCCGGATCAGTGCTGCCGTTTCTTCCGGAAGCACGTAATATTCCGAATGCATACGATGCTCTTCTACAGTATCGGCCGATACCGGACGGAATGTACCGAGTCCGACATGCAGGGTGACATAGGCGATGCGTATTCCGCTTTCCTCCAGCTGCCGCAGGAACGGCTGTGTAAAATGAAGGCCCGCTGTCGGAGCCGCTGCCGAGCCCTGATGCTGAGCATATACGGTCTGGTATCTGTCCTTGTCATCCAGCGTTTCCCGGATATAGGGCGGAAGCGGCATCTGTCCTACACGATCCAGCAGCTCAAGAAATACGCCCTCATATCTAAATCGGATGGAGCGCTGTCCCATCTCCCCTTCAGCCTCAATAACAGCCGACAAAATCGGAGTCTCTTCACCGGGTGCATAAAAAACGATCCGGGTCCCGGTTTTAATCCGTTTTCCGGGCTTGACCAGAGCATCCCAGCGGTCCTCCCCGTTATCTTTAAGCAGCAGCACTTCCACTTTGGCGCCCGTATCTGCTTTAACCCCGAACAAGCGGGCAGGGAGCACCTTCGTATTATTCAGCACCAGCAAATCCCCCGGCTGGAGGAATTCCTTCAACTCCTCAAAGGTCCGATGCCCCGTCTCGCCGGTATTCTTATCCAGAGTAAGCAGCCGGGATTTGCTTCGTTCCTTCAGAGGAGTCTGAGCAATCAAATGCTCGGGCAGTTCAAAATCAAACTCATTGACGTTCATGATCAGGCTCCGTCCTTCTTAATCGATACACCATAATAATAGTATTCCAGAATTTGCTTATAATCATAACCGGCATCAGCTAGTCCTCGCGCGCCCCATTGCGACATGCCAAGGCCGTGGCCGTAGCCCTCTCCTTTGATGACGTACTGCGCGGTGGAAGTAATGTCCCGGGCCTGCTGCCCTGAGCCAATCGCGAGACTGTCTCCGCCAAGCGGCTGCGCCTTGCCTCCGGCATCCAGAACATATATGCTTCCGCTGCCCGCAGACATTTCGCGTACCGCTCCATCAGCACCCAGTATAGTATACCTGCCTGTTTCCTCGATTTCAAACTTCGCGCTGGGCAGTCCGCCGAAGACCCCGCGACTGCTGTCCGCATTGGCAAGCTGCACCGTCTGTCCATTCACGGCAAATGCAGTTACCCGCCCCGACGGTCCCCGCTCCGTAACCTCCAAAGAACGGATGGCTCCATCAATTTCCGGCGATCCCTTGGGCAAGCTTAACAGCTTCTTTAATTCTTCCGGAGAATAAGGCCCTCTCATCCAGCTGTAGGCCGTCAATTCCGTTGACTGACCCAGCGAGACGAACCGGTCACCGCTGTTCACCTTCTTGATCACAACCGCCGGGGAAGTCGTTTGCGGAGCTGTACGCACATTGACGTCTTTCCCCTTTACTTCATATAAAGGCCAGCCGCCTCCATTCACTTCTCCTGTTGCTGTCGCATAATCAGAGTGGATGTAACCGGTCGTGCCGTCTGTAAACAATGCGCGATGCCACAGCCGTTTACCCTGCTGCGCCGCTTCATCGGCAGCACTTTCCACAGGCTTCAAGTAATCGACCGCATTGCCCCAGACTTCCTTCGGATCCCCTGTCATTCCGCCGGAATTCGAAGAGTAGACGGGTGTAATGAGTCCGTCTTTATTCATCAGCACTTCACCGCTGGTAGCCTGCACGGCAGACAGCACCGAGGGAGATTCCGAACCCAGCCCTTTGTAAGCTTGATCAACTGTCGTGTCCGAAATGTGGGCGACCTCGTATTTCATCCCCAGCTTCAGGGCGAACGTACGGGCCGCGACAGCCTGTGCCTTTAGCGACTCAATCGGCCAGCCTTCACCAAGCTCCGAGCCGACGACAGAATATAAATAATGCTCAAACGGCAGTTCATTAATGACCGCCAATTTGCTGTTTACAGCCGCCAGCTCCAGACTGCCTCTGTATTTGCGTTCCGATTTCTCCGTGATTTGGATTGAGGCATCCTTGGGCTGCACCCAGGTTTTCTGCCCGCTTGCGTTCATATAATAATGCGGGACGGCAGATGCCGCGCTCGAAGCTCGTGTCGCATCGCTGCGGACAACGAAATACGGCAGGCTCATATCAACCGCCTGCAGGCTGAGCTTCTGCCCGGCTGCAGCCACCTTCAGCTTCACATCGCCAAGCTGGCCGCCGTCGGCCGCCTCTCCGATCCACACCTCATAAGAAGGTGTTCCCGCCGCCGTCTGCTGCATCGCTACGTAGGCGGCAATGCCGCTCTGCTGCAATTGGTCCGCTTGCTTCTGTGCTTCCGCCTCGGAGCCGTAAGAGCCGGCGCTCCAATAGTTAGGCCCAAGCACAGACGCCAGCTTGGCATCAACAAGCGAAGCGTTTGTACCGGAAAGCACCTTCGATTTGGCCGCCTCCGCGCTCTCCTTCGTGCCGAACTGCCCGAGGCTGACCCGATACAAGGGCTTGCCTTGACGCTGGATGACCGTAATATAGGCGCTCCCGTCCGCAGCCTGAAGCTGCTTGGCTAGGGACGACGCCAGGTTAAAATCAGCCGTCTGCTGCAGCAGCACCCGGTACTGATCCAGGCTGACACGTATCTCACGAGAGGCTGGCGCCGCCCATAATATCGGCCCTGAAGGCTGGCGCACACCTATTTGCAGCCCGCCTTCGGAGGACAAGGTCACCGTGGGCACGGTTTGCCGGATCGTTTTTCCATTGTCCATATAGAGGGCGACCCGAATTGTATCCAAGGCAGGAACGCTTGCGTAGCCTTCCTGGGGAAGCAGCGGGACCGCACCGGCCGCCGCCAGCACCAGCATCAGACAAACCTTCGCCAGCCGGGAAAATCTGCGTTTCTTCTGTAGAATGACTTGCTCTGCAACCAAAGCCTGCACTGCTCCTTTCGATCGCACAGCCGCCGGCGCCTGGACATTCAATCCATCCGGCAGCCGTGCCTTCATGGTTAAATAGCACCTACCGTTCAGGCGGATTCAAGCCCAGGTGCATATACGCCTGCGCTGTCGCCATGCGCCCGCGCGGCGTGCGCTGCAAAAAGCCGATTTGGAGCAAATACGGCTCATACACATCCTCTATGGTTTGACTTTCCTCGCCGATCGTGGCCGCAATGGTGTCCAGACCGACCGGGCCGCCCTTGAACGTATGAATAATGGCCTTCAGCATTTTGTGATCAATGTGGTCCAGGCCTAAATCGTCAATCTGAATCAGGCTGAGCGCATGCTGGGACAGCTCATGCGTAATAACCCCATCACCCCGGACCTGGGCATAATCGCGGACCCGCTTGAGCAGTCGGTTCGCGATCCGCGGCGTTCCCCGCGAGCGTTTCCCGATCTCCTCTGCCGCCTCGCCATTGATGGGCACCTGCAAAATATCAGCAGCACGGCTGACAATAAAGGAAAGCTCGTCCACATTATAATATTCAAGACGGCTCACTACACCGAAACGGTCACGCAGCGGAGCAGACAGCAGGCCGGCCCGCGTGGTGGCGCCGATTAGAGTGAACGAAGGCAAATCCAGGCGCACCGATCGGGCGCTGGGGCCTTTGCCGATCATAATATCCAGCGCAAAATCCTCCATCGCCGGATAAAGCACTTCCTCCACCGTTCTGTGGAGACGATGAATCTCATCAATAAACAGCACGTCGCCCTGCTGCAGATTCGTCAATATCGCCGCCAAATCGCCAGGACGTTCAATCGCCGGACCGCTTGTGGTCCTTACGTTCACCCCGAGCTCGTTGGCAATAATATTCGACAACGTCGTTTTGCCGAGGCCGGGCGGCCCGTACAGCAGCACGTGATCCAGCGCTTCCTTGCGCATCTTGGCCGCTTCGATATAAATCTTCAGGTTTTCCTTCACCTGTGCCTGACCGATGTACTCCGACAAGTAACGGGGCCGCAAACTGAGCTCGACGGCCTGATCCTCCATCATCAAATGGGCGGATATAAGTCTGTCTTCCATAATAAGCGCCCTCCTTGTCAGCCTTTAAACAGCGCTTGGAGCGCCTTTTTCATCAGCACATCCACCGAATCGTCGCTGCTTGTCTTCTCTTTGATGGCCTGCCAGGCGCCGTCCAGCTCCACTTCCTTATAGCCGAGCGCCGCCAGCGCCTCTTTGGCCTCACGCCAGGCAGTGCCGCCGCCGGAGCCGGGCATGGCAAGCGGAAGCATCGGAGCGTCGAACAGCCCGCCGCCGGATGACAGTGCAGCAGGCAGGCCTGCAAGCTTGTCCTTCAAATCAAGAATCATGCGCTGCGCCGTTTTTTTCCCAATCCCGGGCAGCTTGGTCAGAAAACCGATATCCTCCTGCTGGATGGCGGCCACCACCGCTTCAGGCGATCCGCCGGACAAAATGCCCAGCCCCACCTTCGGGCCTATCCCGGATACGTCCATCAGCCGGCGGAACAGCGTTTGTTCCTCCCGGCTGGCAAAGCCGAACAATAATATGGCATCCTCACGCACGTGATGGTGAATGTATACCGTGACAGTATCCGCCTGTTTGGCCTGAATGGCGTACGGATTCGGGCAAAATACCCGGTATCCGACTCCCTGCACATCCAGCACCACATAGTCAGCCTCTACATGAGCGACTGTTCCCCGTAAAAAATCAATCATCGTTTATGTACCTCTTTCAATTTCTGATGCAAAGCGGAAGAATGGGCATGGCAGATCGCGATGGCCAGCGCATCGGCAACATCATCCGGCTTCGGAGCAGCCTGCAGCCCGAGAAACATCCGGACCATCTCCTGCACCTGCCGCTTCTCCGCCTGGCCATAGCCGACAATAGCCGACTTCACCTGCAGTGGCGTATATTCCGCAATACTTAGCCCCTGCTGGACAGCGGCCAGCAGCATAACCCCCCGCGCTTCCGCAACGGTAAAGGCCGTCGTTACATTCCGGTTAAAAAACAGCTTTTCTATCGCCATGGCCTCCGGCTTATACCTCTCCATCAGCTCCACGGCAGCATCATAAACCTGCTTCAGCCGCAGGGAAGGCTCCGTATGGGCGGGCGTCTGAATACTGCCGTACTGCACCGGTACGAGCCGGCTGCCCTGTTTATCAACAATGCCAAACCCGACAATAGCAATGCCGGGGTCAATGCCGAGAATACGCAAAGGAACCTCTCCCATCCAAAAAAGCGAACATATGTATTCCATTCCTATTATAGCAGATAGTGGGCCAGCCGCGTAACCTTTTATGAAGGAATCTGCAACTATTTCACACCTTTAGAGCGTTCAACCGATCTTCGAGCACGCGCAAATCTCGGAGTGAAGAAGGGATTGAAAGAATAGGACGGGTGCCGGCAGCCTCTTTAACATGACGGCGCTAACCGGTATGCTGGACTCGGCAAAAAAAAGGCATTGCCGCAGCCGGACTCTCTTGGAATCCGGCTCGGCAATGCCCTTAAGCATCTCTCGCCTTACATATAATAGGGTTAGACAGCGCTGCGCGCTCCCTTGGCAGCATCTGCAGCCAGCGCCTTCATTTGCTCCGGATACCCGTAGGTGCCGTGCTCACTCAGGTCCAGACCAACCAGCTCTTGCTCTTCGGTTACCCGAATGCCGATAGTTACTTTTAATACATAGATGATGATGTAAGATACGACAAAAGCAAATGCGCCGCAAGCTACGATACCAAGCGCTTGAATACCGAGCTGCTCGAAGCCGCCGCCGTAGAACAAGCCTGCTTTACCTACGCCAACCTTTTCAGCCAGCTCTGGCGTTGCAAAGAAGCCATTGGACAATGTTCCCCAAACCCCTGCTGTACCATGTGCGGAAAGCGCGTAAATCGGGTCATCGATACGTCTGCTTTCAAAAAAGCGCATGCTTGCAACAACAACAACACCTGCAACCAGACCAATCACGATAGCCGCCCACGATTCAACAAAGGCGCAAGAAGCCGTAATTGCTACGAGACCTGCCAAAGCTCCGTTCAGCATTGCGGAAACATCCGATTTCCCGGACATCATCCATGTGACCAGCAAAGCGGCTACCGCACCGCCTGCCGCACCAAGCTGTGTATTAATTGCAATAAATCCGAAGAACAGACCGTCATCTGCGGCAATGGTGCTGCCTGCGTTAAAGCCGAACCAGCCTACCCACAAAATCATGACGCCGAGTGTTGTGAATACTTGGTTATGACCCGGAAGCTCATTAGGCTTGCCGTTTTTGTTATATTTGCCAAGACGCGGTTTCAGCAAAATGGTAGCCGCAAGAGCAGCCATCGCACCTGTCAAGTGAACGACCGTCGAACCGGCAAAGTCTTGTTTGCCGTGCTCTGCAAGCCAGCCGCCGCCCCAAATCCAGTGAGCGATAACCGGATAAACAATCGCGGAGAACAAAACAGCGAAGATGAGATATACCGACAGCTTCGCTCTCTCAGCAAACCCGCCCCATGCTACGGACATGGAAATTGCAGCAAACGCCAATTGAAAAATAAAGAATACCGTCGGGGCAATATTGCCGCCCTCCGCAATAGCCATCGTATTGAAGCCGAAATACTCGCCCCAGCCGATAAACGAGTTGCCTTGCGAGCCGAAAATAAAAGCATACCCTACAGCCCAGAATACAATGGATACGATACCGACTGTAAAAATCGTTTTACCGGCAATGTGACCCGCGTTTTTCATCCGGGTCGAGCCGGCCTCCAGCATAATAAATCCGCATTGCATAAACAAAACTAAAATTGCCCCCAGCATGGTCCAAATTGCATTTGATCCCAGTTCCATGTTACAAAACCTCGCTTTCAGCTCTGCTATAAGGTATAAATTGATTAAGAATACCGTGTAAATACTGCATCGAATCCCCGCTGCGGCTGATTTGCCCGCGAATGTGCTCCGCCTCTTGAACAAAAGGCCCTTCTGTCAATTCGCCGCCCCATCGCCGCAGCATCTCTGCAATGCATTCGGGCGACGTCTCCAGATGGAACTGGAGCGCCAGAACATGTTCGCCATAGGCGAAGGCCTGATTGCGGCAAGCCTCCGATGAGGCCAGATGCACTGCCCCTTCAGGCAAATCGAAGCAATCTCCATGCCACTGGTAGGAATAAAAGCGTTCGGGCAAGCCCTTTAGAAACGGATGCGGGTAACCGGTCCGGACTACCTCATGCCAACCGATTTCCTTCCATTCATTCCGGTATACCCGGCCGCCTAGCAGCTCTGCCAGCATCTGAGCCCCGAAGCAAATGCCGAGCACTTTTTTCCCGGCCTGCATCGCCTTTTGAACCAACTGCTTCTCTTCAATGAGCCATCCGAATTCGTTTTCCTGATATACGCTCATCGGCCCTCCAAGAATGACCAGTACATCAAAGCTGTTTAACGGTGGAAGGTGCGGCTCCTCCGGGACGTAATGAACCTTCATGTCACATCCTCTAACATCCGTCCACATCTGAAGCGCGGATACATCGTCAAACTCAAAGTGCTTTAGCAGCAGTACAAGCAACCTAACATCACCCCCACAAAAACCCCATCCAAGCCTTTCTCATGTCAACTTATTTACGGTTTATTTTCGGCTATGTCCGTATTTTAAAACAACACACACTTTATTGTCAAGTTTATTAACATAAAAAAGACAGGTAATCTTTCATTATTGTCGGAGCATAATTTGATACGTTTTTCTCGGCCTGCCCCGAGGGTGCGGATTTTCCTCCCCAACAACTTGCGCAAAGCCTCCCGTTTCCAGCTGGATCAGTATTCTTCGCGCACTCCGGGGCATAATCTGCATATGTCGGGCTAACTCATGGGCATTAATCTGATCGGTCCTGAGCTTCTTCAAGACTGAATCAAGCTTTCCCAATGTAGCGGCACTCAAGGAGGTCCGTGAACTTATGTCCTTAAGCGAGTCAGAAGCATATGCAAATGAAATTTGCTCCGGCTTCCCCAGCGGTCCGGTGACCGTCTTATCTTCGAAATAGACCATCCAGGTTCCTTGTCCATAGTCTTTGGAATGCAGCAGGGCCTTGCCCGCGAGCAATTCTGCCTCATAGGTCGTTCGGCCGATGCCAATCCCGCTTACCTGCCCTTTCAGCGCATGAATTTCCTGCAGATCGGGAACAGCCGAGAAGTTTCCGGTAACATCCCGGACAGCGCCGCGGGTCGTAAATACAACGTAACGCCCGGGACTTATCATTTTCAGTGAGCCCTGCACCTTTTTCGAATACTTAAGCAGCTGCTGGTTGACCGCCATTTCCATATGATACAGCTCATCGGAAGAGTGAGTGCTGTGCGGCACGCCGGAATAAGGGGCTGTTTCAATAAATTGAACCGCAACCTGCGTGTCCATAAAGAGCAGCGTTTCCTGTTCCCTCAGCGCCGTATTCAACACGGATTCCACCGAAAATTCCGTCGGCACGACCCGATACACCGGAACACCAAGCTCTTCCAGCCGCCGCTGTACAGACCAGACACAGGTTACCGCCATAGAGCTGGCCCCCTGCGTCCACAGCCTGTAATGAAAATCGACCAATTCCTGGTGAGAGCCGTCATAAGACCGGCAAAGCACAGTCCGGTCAGCAATCCCCAGCTCGCTAAACAGCCTTTTCAGCTCACGCTCATCCACCACATCAAAGCTTATTTTACTGACATCTATATTTTGTTGATATAAAATATGACATAATGCACGATACAAGCTCGTCCCTGAAAACGGGATGTAATACATCGGAAGCCCAGGATCGCATTGCCGCTTTGCAACCTCATAAGGCAGCGGCCCTGAAAAGAGCCACATATCCACCTTCGGGGTCTGTTCCCTCAGCAGACTGGGAATTTCTTCAAAGCTGGAATACAAAAACGGCATACAGTGAAACTGGGGGAATTTACGAATTACCCCCAGCACCATAATCATCGTATCTTCCACACCAATGTACCCCAGCCTGATTTTCATCTTTGCTCTGTCCCCCTTCCGCTTGGGCGGCGCTGTTCATTAACTCATAATGATATATATCATAACATAAAAATAACAATATTCTTAACAAATTGTTTTGCGTATCCACAATCATGAACGAACCATCGGTCAAATTCCCATCGGCTTGTCCAAATACAGCTTTTGAGAGCCGTCAATTTTAAAAAATACAGGTGGTTATTTACCGCGATGCAACGCCACTTTACGCGCAGTGCGAATGCCCCGGCCCTGCTTTACGTAAAAAAAGAAGAGCTTTTCAGCCCTTCTGCTTCAATCCATATTCATGTCATCATCAATCACATCGCCGGCTTCATCGCCTTTTCTGTTTCTTCTACCGCAAAATCACTAAAGGTAGACAAGATGCTGTTATACTCTGACATATCCGTTACCCGTATGCCGTCTCGCAGCTCCTTGACCGTCTGATGAGGCAGGCTGCTTTCCATATGAGTGATGTTAAGCTGAAAGAAGGTCCGCAGCACATTCTCCTCACCAGGAAGTCCGTCGAACAACGATAAATTGCCGCCTTTGTCCAAACCAAAATAAGCATGCTCCTTGCAGTGCTGCGACAAGTCATCCACATGAGCCACGAAGTAAACCTGCCCCTGCCCATTCAGACTGATCGCCCAATCCGGATGCTCCTGATGCAGCGCCTCAATTTCCGCATAGGCTTTGGCTCCCAATGGTTCAATATCCTGCCCGCAAACAAAATTGGTCTGCATAAAAACCTCTACTTCCTTGCCGACGGACTTAATTCGATCCAGCATCGATTGCTGATGACCGGGTTCCGCTGTCTCTTGGATACTGCTGGAGACCGTTCTGCTAAGCGGATCGGTTGGCGCAGCCTCCCGTGTAAGCAGCCACCCGGCTGCGCTAATTGAAATAACAACGAACAGCCAAACCCCCAGCGACAGCCAGCGGCGTTTCATGCGCAGCTTTTTTTTGAGCTGCTTCAGAAGGCCCGTCATGTTCATGCCTATCCCCTTCTATCTCTTTTTCTCTATCTTTTCCTGTTCTAGAAGGGGATATACACAAAACTTACAAATTTGTCCAAGGCTGGCTTTCCGTCTTCTTGTGACGCTTGCGCGCCTTCGGGACTTCCTCGGCATTTACAGTAATGTAAGCTTTGGCATCACTGCTGCGGGTACGGTTTTTTTTCTTCTTTCTTTTGACAGACACAGCCTCCTTGGAGTCGGCATCGGCGTGGGTCCAGTCTCCCTCCTCCTCCGCAGCATTCCCGGGCGTGTTCGCCAACTCGGCATTCTCTTCTTCACGAGATTTGCTTTTTCCACAGCCGCAATCTGCCGGATTTGTAGAAGCAGGAGATGTCTGCTGCGGCATTGGCCAGCCGTTTGCATACGGGACCGCAGAAGTTTGAACGGGACCGCAGCCGCAAGGGCTGGAAGGTACGGAATACGGGCTCACCATAGCCGCCTGATTCGGATAGCCGTAGGACATGGGGTTCATCATAGGGTTCATCATAGGGTTCATCATAGGGTTCATCATAGGGTTCATCACGGGGTTCATGTACGGAGTCATTGTCATGGATTCCGGTAATTGATCATAAATCGGATATGGCTGGCTTGAGGTATATGGAGAAGCTTGAGAATGCGATGCCGACGGCCAAGCGGATGCGGGTTCCTGCTGGGATTCATGGCCTCCTTTTGAAGCTGACGCTGGCGACACCGGATAAGACTGATTATTAGCATATGGCTCTACAGCCTGATGCCCTTTTCCTTGCGGCTCTGTAGAAACAGGATACTGCTGTGCGTTTGCATACGGCTCCGTGAAGGACGGATACTGCTGTGCATTTGCATACGGCTCTGTGAAGGACGGATACTGCTGTGCATTTGCATACGGCTCCGTGAAGGACGGATACTGCTGTGCATTTGCATACGGCTCTGTGAAGGACGGATACTGCTGTGCATTTGCATACGGCTCCGTGAAGGACGGATACTGCTGTGCATTTGCATACGGCTCTGTGAAGGACGGATACTGCTGTGCATTCGCATACGGCTCCGTGAAGGACGGATGATGCTGCGCGTTCGCATACGGCTCCGTGAAGGACGGATGATGCTGCGCGTTCGCATACGGCTCCGTGAAGGACGGATGATGCTGCGCGTTCGCATACGGCTCCGTGAAGGACGGATGATGCTGCGCGTTCGCATACGGCTCCGTGAAGGACGGATACTGCTGTGCATTCGCATAAGTATGTTCGACAAACGAAGGATATTGGGTTTTTCCATAGGACTGGTTATGTGCGCCAGGATACTCATAGATTCCATAGGGAGATATAACCGGCGGATAAGCCTGCATGTGCCCATAGGACTCGACAGGCTGTGCGTGAGCGGCAGGCTTCGTATGAGCCTCTGCAGTCTTATTCCAGTCGTTCTCCATAACAGGCTGCGCATGAACGTATACAGTCTGCACCTCCACCTGACAAAACGGAACCTTAACCTCAGGCTGAGGCGTTTCAGCAATAACCTGCGGCGCTTCCTCGGCCGCAGAGGCCGTCACCGGCGTCTCGGGGACTTCTGTCACGGCCTCTTCCTGTGGAGCCGCAGCTTCAGCTGGAGCTTCGGCTGCCGGTTTCTCGAACGCAGGCTCCTCGGCTGGCATAATCTCCGCCTGCGGGACCCATGGCATCTCCGGCATTTCCAGCTCCGGCAGCGGAGACGTTCCAACCCCTGGCGAAACGGGCTGCACCGACGTATCCGCTTTGGGCGGCACGGATGACATAGCCAGTCCGGATGCTACCGGTTGAATGTGCACGCCGCCGTCCTTGGGAATATACACCACATCCCCAACCATAAGCACATCCGGGCTTTTCAAATGCGGATTAAATTCGATCAGCTTGACCAGCGGCACTCCCCAGGCTTTAGACAGCTTCCAAAGCGTATCTCCCTGGGCGACAATGTGCTTGTGTGCGATTTCTCCAATTGGCTCTACCGGCATCGATGACGACGGAATTTTAATTTTCATGCCGACATCAATTTGGTTCGGATCCTCCAGCTGAGGATTCGCCGCAATAATCGCATCCAGCGGCACATTGTACTTTTTGGCCAAACCATACAGGGTGTCTCCCTTTTTGACCATATGAATTTTCACTTGGCGTACCTCCCTCAAAGGTATAACAATACAGTCTATGCGCCCAGTAGGCATTTGACCTCAGAAATTCGCATAACCTGTCCGAGCCCATGAGAAGGAAGACCAATAAATTGCCGATTGACCCCGATTCATAAAACCACTGCGGCCCGCGGACTGCTTGGGATACCATCGCGCCGGGAAGACGGTCACAGCGAAGTCTGGCGGCTCCTATATACAAATTGTCATCCCGAATGACTGGAGCTGTATTGAAGGCACAAAAAAACGACGGCCTGCTGGCCGCCGGTGTTATCAAAACTCTCACGAAGAACATGTAATATGAACAACAAGATTAGAAGCTGTTGCGGACAACAACCTCATCCAGCGGCAGACGCGAAGAGGCATAAGCTTCTTTCGCAGCTTTACCGACAGTAATCAGCATCACTGGAATATAACGAGCAGGAACATGAAACGCCTCGGCGAATTGGGCTTTATTGAAGCCGCCCATCGGGCAGGTGTCGTATCCGAGCGCTTTTGCAGCCAGCATCAATTGCATCGACAAGAGGGAGCTGTTCAAAACAGCCTCATCCCGGGCTACTTGAGGAGACTTATAAGCCCCGTTAATTTGTCCAATCAGACTTTCCTTGATTTCTTGGGTAATTTGCCCTTTTTCAGCCAATGGACCGAATACAGGCTCCGCGTTCAGGTTCCCTTCCAGGTCGCCCAGAATAGCAATTACAACGCTGCTTTCTACGATTTGCTTCTGATTATATGCAATCGGCAGCAATTTTTCTTTTTGTGCCTGATCATCAATAACGAGCAATTTCCATTGCTGCAGGTTCCAGGAAGAAGGGGCGGTTTGTGCCGCTTGAAGCAGCTGCTCCAGCTCCTGCTCTGGAATAGCTACACCGGGTTGATATTGTTTTACGGAGTGGCGTGCCTCCATGTTAAGAATTGCAGCCGGCTTATTGGATGTAGAAACTGTCATAAGAAATCCTCCTAATCGTTCATAATTTTGGAATGTTTCTGGTTTCTATTACAGCTCAGCATGGAAGTAAATTGGCCGTCTTATTTCTCCTTTACTCCAAATCGAGCTTGGAAATGAATGCCACTCAGGACACCGGTGCAACAGTATCACTGCTGCCTCAGTTCTCCCCTCGTTTCATCCGCAGCCTTCCGCTTCGTCCGCTCCAATATGTCGGCAATCGTAAACGTATTAAAGTATCCGGTCAACTGCCGTTCGCCTTCTCCAATAATACAGTCCATCGTCTCCTCGATATGAGCGCCGATAACACAATCCTTATTACAGGACGGCCACTTGGGCTTAATAGATCCGGAGGAAGTCAGCCAATATAATTCATCGAGACAAACCTGCTGTGGTTCACAGGCTAGTATGAATCCGCCGCCAATGCCTTCCTTGGATACGATATAGCCCTTTTTACGCAGCAGACTGAGCACTTTACGCACACGCACCGGGTGCACCGAAATACTGGAGGATATTTGCTCGCTGGTCATCATGTTGCCCGGCACGTGGGCCAGCAATACAAGACTGTGAACTGCAATGACAAATTCACTGTTCACAAGCGATCACCTCACTGTATCTAGAATATTAAAAATTACAGTTGAAGTCAATACACATTTTTCTCAAAATAATACACCGCGCCTTGACGGGCCGCCCGAAAGCTCCCATATCGGTGCCGTATCAGTTATTTGATCGCCATGCATATTGAATTGGCGCCCAGCCGCTTCATTGTACCTTTACCCCGTCTACCTCCACAATACTGCGAAACTCCTTCAACAGCCGTGTCGTAACAGGACCCGCTTTGCCGCTGCCGATGATACGGGCATCCACCTCCCGTACGGCAATGACTTCCGCGGCCGTCCCCGTAAAAAACACTTCATCCGCCACATATACATCATGCAGCGTGAATGGCTCTTCTTTTACCGCGCAGCCAATAGTCCGGCAAATATCGATAATGGCGGCACGCGTAATGCCTTCCAGTGCTCCTATGTAGCAGGGAGGCGTAAGAACGACTCCGTTCTTGACGATAAAAATATTGTCCGAAGAGCCTTCCGCCACATATCCTTGTGCATTTAGCATCATGGCCTCTCCGACTCCGGCCAGATTAGCCTGGATTTTGACCAAAATGTTATTCAAATAATTGAGGGATTTGATTTTGGGATTCAGAGCGTCCGGAATATTGCGCCGTGTCGATACAGACACAGTCTTCAATCCGCTGCTATAAGCCTCCTCCGGATAAATCGCCAGCTGCTCCATGATGATAACCACATTTGCCTGCCCGCAGCGGCGCGGGTCCAGCCCCAAATTCCCATAGCCCCGTGACACGACAAGCCGGATATATCCATGGGGCAGCTGATTGCGCTTGACGGTTTCCACCAAAGCCTGCTGCATCTCCTCCTTAGATAAAGGAATGTCCAGCATGATGGATTTGGCCGAATCATACAACCGGTTCAAATGCTCTTTGCACTTGAAAATGTTATGGTTGTAGACACGGATTCCTTCAAAAATTCCGTCGCCATACAAAAAGCCATGATCATAGACGGATACCTTGGCCTCGTCTTTGCTCACAAATTCCCCATTTAAATAAATCCACTGTGTCTGTGTCACCGTTCTATGCACCTCCAGATTTACCTCTGGTAAGGATACGTTAAATAGGACCCAAGTATACGCACCTGACAGCCGATTGCTTCTATCTCGCTGATGGCGGCTGGAAGCAGCACCGAATCCAGTGAAGCCTCGACATCGATATAGAAATAATAATTGCCCAGCTTCTTCTTTGTGGGGCGCGATTCAATTTTGGACAAATTAATACGCCGCCAAGCGAAAGCAGACAGCACTTGATGCAGCGCGCCCGGATAATCCTCCGGCAGCGTCACAATCATTGTCGTTTTAGGCAAGCCGCCTTGCTTGGCTGTAAACGGTTCACGGCCCACCAAGGTAAACCGGGTAAAATTGTTATTGTGATCCGTTACATTTTCCGCGAGCAAATCCAAACCGTACATGTCCGCTGCAGTCTTAGTTCCGATCGCGGCAAGACCCGGGTCTCCGCTTTCCTTCACCAGACGGACTCCTCCGGCTGTTGAGGTCGTATGCTCATAATCCACATCCGGCAGGTGAGCCCGCAGGAACTCGCCGCACTGGGCAATCGCTACCGGAATAGAGGCGACCTTCCGAATCCGGCTGTAATCCACGGGAGCTCCGTTCGCCTCCTCCGGGGTGCGGAATCCGATGAGATTTTGAATCGACGGGTACGTCCATTCCGCTTGAATCGGCAAATCACCGTCTCCGACGAGCACGTCCACATGCAAATTCACGGAGCCTTCAATCGTGTTCTCGATCGGAATAATGCTGTAGTCGGTCTCTCCGTTCATAGTGGACTGATAAGCCTCGGAGATCAGACGGTAAATTTTGAATTCGACCGGAAGTCCGGCAAGGAACGTTTTGGCGGATTCCTGAGAAACAGTTCCTTCCGGCCCCAGCAATGCTACACGTAACGGTTTCATGCCCTTACTTCTCCTTTAATGTAGTCCATGAAGGACTGGCCTGGCCGCCGCGGCTCTATCATGACGGCGCCATCGGCATCCGGCTTCAGCCATAGCGTTGCGGCTCGAATGCCCTCCGCCCGCAGGGTATCCACGAGGAAGGCCTCCAGCTCTTTCTTTCGCGTGCTCTGACGGTCCACAAGAGTGAGCAGGGTCGGTCCCGCTCCGCTTAGAGCTACGCCCAAAGCTCCATGGCGATCCGCCTCATTTAATATTTTTTCCATTCCAGGGATTAATGATGCCCGGTACGGCTGATGCAGCGCATCCTTCATAGCCACGCGGATAAGGTCATAGCGGCCGGTGCAGAGCGCCGCCACGAGCAGCGAAGAATGGCCAACATTAAATACGGCATCCTTCATCGTAATTTCCTTCGGGAGCACCCCGCGCGCCTTCTCTGTAGCAAGCTTGAACTCCGGGATAGCGACCAGCGCCTCCAGATCCGATAAAGGCTCGATACGGATGTGCTCCGCACGCTTGCCGTCCCAGAACGCCACGACAAAGCCGCCAAACAGGGCGGCTCCAACATTGTCCGGATGATGCTCCAGTTCAGTAGCCATTTGAAACAGCGTATCGTCGCTTAAAGGACTGCCGATAAGCTTATTCGCAGCGACCAGCGCCCCGACGATAGCCGACGCGCTGCTGCCAAGCCCCCTTGTCAGGGGAACATCACTGTACATCGTAATCTCAAGCTCGGGATGGGATACGCCCGCTCGTTCAAACACCCGCTGTGCCACTTCATAAATCAGGTTCGACTTGTCTGTTGGCACGCCCTGCATTTGGTCCCCGTGCAGATGAAACACCGTCTGCTCGGCGAAGCTCATTTCGACCCAAGCGTACAGGTTCAGAGCCATTCCGAGGGAATCAAAGCCAGGGCCAAGATTCGCCGTACTGGCCGGAACACGGACGCAAACTCGTTTTGCTGTCATGCTGGTTCACCCGCCTTAGCCTTCAACGCGGTATACGCTTTTGATATTGCGGATGACATCCATCCCTTCAAAATGGCGCAGCACCGTGTTCATACTTGCTTTGCTTGCATCGTGTGTAACAATGACAATTTCCGCATCCGGGTTTGCCTCATTCGGCTGCTGGATGACAGAAGCCAGGCTCACTTCATGCTCGGCAAAAACTTGCGTAATTTTGGCGAGCACTCCCGCTTTATCTTCCACATGCAGGAGAATAAAATATTTGGAGGCAATCTGCTCGTCGGTCTTCAATTTCTTCTCTTTGTAAGGCACAAACATACGCTGACCGTTGACGCCAAGCTTCAGGTTGCGCACGACAGCGACCAAATCGGCGACAACGGAGGTTGCCGTCGGCAGCTCGCCAGCGCCGGGCCCGTAGAACATTGTCTCGCCAACGGCTTCCCCGTACACATAAACGGCATTGAACACGCCATTCACAGTAGAAAGCGGGTGAGAGGTTTTGACCATCGTCGGCTGCACGCTCACGCTGATCAGATCGTCCTGACGCTCCGCGATGCCCAGCAGCTTCATTTCATAGCCGAGACGCTTGGCGTACAAGATATCTTCCTTGCTGACGCCGCTGATGCCTTTGACAGTGACATCCTCAAGCGCCACGTCCGCCCGGAAGCCAAGCGTGGATAAAATCGCCATCTTGCGCGCCGCATCCAAGCCTTCCACATCCGAGGTCGGGTCAGCTTCAGCGTAGCCGAGCTCCTGCGCTTCCTTAAGCACATCCTCGTAAGCTGCGCCTTCCTGGCTCATTTTAGTCAAGATATAGTTAGTCGTGCCATTAACGATCCCCATAATTTTGGTAATCCGGTCCGAGGTGAAGCCCTCAATCAAGGTGCGGATGATCGGAATGCCGCCGGCAACGCTGGCTTCATACAGCACATCGCAGTTATGCTTCGCCGCAACAGCAAGCAGCTCGGAGCCGTGCAGGGCCATCAAATCTTTATTGGCGGTCACGACATGCTTGCCCTTTTCGAGCGCGGACAAAATCGTCTTCTTCGCCAAATCAATGCCGCCCATGACCTCCACAATTACATCAATCTCAGGATCGTTGATAATCTCCGCCGGATCTTCAGTCAATTTGTCGGCATCTACAGTAAAGCGGCGTGCCTTGTGCTTGTCGCTAACAAGAATTTTGGCGATTTCAATCGGGGAACCGACCTGCTTTTGCAAATCCTCCTGGTGTGCCTCAACAATACGAACCACGCCGGTTCCTACTGTACCGAGTCCAAACAAGCCTACTTTAATTGGTTTCATCTGTATCTCTCCTTCTCATTATGCATCACGCTCTGTTTAACCTTCTCCAATTACGGAAGCCCTTCTCACCCCGTCAGAGCGCCGCAGCGTATCGATCATGGCCGTTATCTGATCGCCCATCCGGGATGTATCTACAGAAATGACCACGTTGGCCATGCCCTGCAGCGGAATCGTCTGGTGAATCGTCAACACATTGCCTTCCATGGAAGCAATCATACTCAGCACGTTAGACAGCATGCCGGACCGGTGCTCCAGGTCCATGGAAACCGTAACAATCCGCTCCGTACTTAATTTGGTCAGCGGAAAAATACCATCCTTGTACTTATAGAACGCGCTGCGGCTCAGCTCAACCTTCTCCACAGCCTCGTGAATCGTGTGAACCTCTCCCCGGGCAAGCAACTCCTTGGCCTGAATCGTCTTCAGTACAGCCTCCGGCAAAATATCCTCACGAACGAGATAGTACCGCTGCGTTTTATTATCCACAGCTATTCGTCCTTCCTGCAAAGACTAATGTTTCCCTATAGTGGACATTATACTGTACTACCCTCTGCGGGGCAATAGGCAGTTTCATTTCGTATTCAAGCTGAGGAAAAATAGGCTTACAGCCTTTACTGTTCCGGTCAAACTCCGTTATGCTTTACAGGTGCAGTAAGGGAAAAATACTCCTGCAGCCTGGTCAGGGCTGCGGCATTGCTTATACCACATATGCCATTGTAGCATGCTGAACGAACTGGAGGAAATTCACTTGAAGTTACGTCTGATTGCCGCCGCAGTGTTAATGACCGATCAAGAGCTTCTCATGATGAAGCGCTCCCCCTCCCGGAGCTTGTCCCCTGGCGTTTGGGCCGCAGTCGGCGGGCATATGGAGCCGGGCGAAATGGCCTCGCCCCGTGAAGCGGTGCTTCGCGAAATTGCGGAAGAAACCGGTATCCCCTCTTCCCGCATAACCGGTCTCACCCTGCGCTATATTCTCATCCGGCAAAAAGAAAACGAAATCCGTCAGCAGTTCATGTACTTCGGCCGCATCAGCCGCTTGACGCTCCCGGCTTGTGACGAAGGCACTCTGCATTGGATTCCGTTCTCAGAGGTGTTGGACAGGGAAATTCCATTTACATATCGCTCCATGCTGGAGCATTATTTCACACACGGCGAAGCCAAGCATGTCTGGATCGGGACCATCAGCCAAGCAGGCAGCGACGAAGACAGTAAGCCGCAGGCGTTCTGGTCGCCGCTTCGGGATCCCGGTGTCCATTGACCGGAGCTGGCCCGGTTGACCACAGCCGCCATCATGCAGCGAGCTCTGCGCACGAAGCGGAGATGGTTGCTAATCAGAAGCATGCCCGCAAGGCGGCTAGTTTCCGCTCCCCGCGGCCGCAGCGTCGGTTTTCTTCAACATCAGCTCGCGGCAATATTCGATAATTTCGCGCCGCCGAATCATGCCGATGAACACATTTTGATCATCAATGACCGGGACGAAGTTCTGCGCCGCAGCCAGCGAGATGAGGCTCTCCATGTTGGATTGAATGTTAACCGGCTGATTGTTCAGCCTTCTCGGCACATCCTCCAGCAGCACGCGGTGACAGTTCTCAAAATCAAGTCCCGGGGTATTCTTCAGCTTCCAAAGCAAATCCCCTTCGGTAATCGTACCGACATAAACACCGTCCCCGCTCACAAGCGGTACTGCTGTATAACGATGGTACTCCATTCTCTCCAATGCCTGGCGCATGGAATTCTCAGGCGACAAACAGATGATTTCCGCTTTCGGTACGAGGAAAAAAGCAATATTCATGAGTGCATCCCTCCGCAAAAAAACAACCGCAAGGCTCAGCCGTTGCAGCGGACCTGCGGTTTGTTGGTAGTAAAAACAAGTGGATTCTGTCTTTATTTTAAGCTTCAAGCAATGAATTGTAAAGGCGGTCCGGAGCCGCAGACGGCATACGCGCCGCCCGCTGCTGCCGGTACGGTCTGCATTCTGCACACCGGCCGGCCCAGCCTCATGCCCCGCTCACGCAGCTTTACTGCAGCCCTAGCCTTTATTTCAGGCCTTTAGGCCTTCTTACAGAGCTGCTCCGCCCGGCCCTGAACCAGCTCCGCTGCTGTAGGCTCTGCTTCGTTCAATCCATTTCTTGAGCACCTTGGCTGCTTCCTTCCGCTGCAGCAGGGATTCCGCCAGCTGGAAGCCTTCCTCATAAGTGCCGACTTTATCAAACCAGTACAGCCGAAGCCCTGCGTTAAACACAACATGGTCGCGGTACAGCTTCATATCCGCCGAATCGTCGCCGGCCACCAGCCGCCGCAGCAGTTCAAGCTGTTCTTCCAGACTGCACTTGACCAGCGGCTCTCCCCGGAAACCGAAGGTTGCCGGATCGATGACCATGGATTCATCCCCATACGCGGTAACTTTGCGGATCATGCTGTTTTTGTATACAGGCAAATCCTCGGAGCCTTCAATTCCCTGCACAATATAAGCATTTTCAAAGCCCGCTCTAGGCAAAATGTGAACCAGATGCGCCATGGCAGTGCGGTGATTGACGCCGATAATCATGTTTTTGGCGTGGACCGGATTAATTACCTTTTCCACTGTATTCATCAGTGTGCGAAGGCCCATATGCTCCCGGACATGCCGGATATTGAGCATCGGCGGACATATTTTTTCTGTCCAAATAAATCCGATGTGCAGCTCCGAGCAAATTTGCTCCCACTGGGGCACTGTCAAATCCGTAAATACACCAATGCCTTCCAGCAGGCTTTTGATGGAGGTGCCTGTTTTGGGCGGCAGCGCCTCACTCCCGTGCAGCACCTGCGGGACCCCTACCGAAGCCATCAGCAAGCTTACTGGAATCGTGATTGGAAAATAGCTCCTGCCGTTATAAGGCCCCGCGCAATTAATTGCGCCGGAATACGATTTGAACGGCAAGGAATATTGGCGGAACACGTCAATGAAGGCCAGCATTTCATCGTCTGATTCGCCTTTCATACGACAGGCCATAAGAAAAGCAGCCGTCTGGATTTCCGTAGACTCTCCGCGGGCTACCGCATGAGCGGCAGCCACCGCCTCGTCATATGTCAAATCCCGCGATCCTTTTTTTCCGGTGCCTACGGCTTTAATCCAATGCTGCATTTTCATCTCCCCCCGGTAAAATATAAGTGCTTCCTTCCTGCTATTGTATTGGCCTGTGCGCAGCCCCGGCGCGTAACAAAATGCCACATGGGGGAGCGGTCCGTTTCCATGATTACAGCTGATATGAACCATCCCAGCTTCAGTCGGTTTCCGGCTGCGTGACGGCCCTTGCCCGGACCGCAATGCTTTTCCCCTGCAATGTAATACGCCAATCCAAATCTTCGGACCATCTCCTGCGGCCCATGATTAAGGTGATGCTTATTTACACAAGATCCTGCTTATAGCACACTCGGAATTGTATAATCTAACATCAATCCCCCACCCCTTCCATTATACACTCTTTTGTGTTAGTTTTCATCACACGCATTTTCCATGTATCTAGATCAATGTCTGGACGCGGCCGTCTATAGAAAAAGACCGTACAGCCAGTTTAAACTGGACTGCACGGTCCTCAAGCACCCTCCCGTAGTCAAGCTGCTCCTCACGACAACGGAACAAGCACATTTCCCCAGATACCAGCAATATCTCATGACACCCGTAAGTGGCAGTCAATCAAGCCGGGACTATTCTTTTTCCACAAACTCGAATTCCAGATCTCCAATACGGACCATTTGCCCGTCCTGCGCCCCTCGCTTGCGCAGCTCCTGATCCACGCCCATTTTGCGCATCATTCGGGCAAAACGCTGCACTGCATCGTAGGAATTCAGATTGATTCGCTTCAGCCAGCGCTCAATCCCTTCACTTTCCACTACGAATGTATCGTTCTCGCGGCGGATGGTGAATTCATTCCCGTCCTTTCGTTCTTCCATCCGGTATACTTTGTGCTCGTCATCTTCGGATACTTCCTCAACCACAAGCTCTTCCGGCAAGGACTCGATGATGTCCATAGCCCGGTACATTAATTCTTTGACACCCTGGTTAGCTGCCGCCGATATCGGGAAAATCTCAAATTCGCCTTCCACCTGAGCCAATTGCTCCTTGAACAGCTGCAGGTTCTCCTCAGCTCCAGGAATGTCCATTTTATTGGCCGCTATAATTTGCGGGCGCTTGGAGAGCTCTTCACTATACGATTTCAGCTCCATATTAATTTTAACCCAATCATCAAACGGGTCGCGGCCATCGGTGGCAGCCATATCCACTACATGGAGTATCATGCGTGTTCTTTCAATATGCCGCAAAAAATCAAGGCCCAGGCCCACTCCTTCACTGGCCCCTTCAATCAATCCCGGCAAATCCGCCATTACGAAGCTGCGTTCCTCACCTACACTCACTACACCGAGATTAGGAGTCAAGGTTGTAAAATGGTAAGCCGCTATTTTAGGACGGGCCGCGGATACGACAGAAAGCAAGGTGGATTTGCCGACACTCGGGAATCCGACAAGACCGACATCCGCCATCACCTTCAATTCAAGGATGACCCAGCGCTCCTGTCCTTCCTCTCCGTTCTCCGAAATGTAAGGCGCCGGATCACTTGCCGTGGCAAACCGCATATTCCCCCGTCCGCCCCGTCCGCCGCGCGCAATGACGACTTCCTGTCCGTGACGAGTCAAATCAGCCAGCACTTCTTCGGTAGCCTCATCCACCACAACAGTCCCTGGCGGTACGCGGACGACCATATTCTCGGCATTGGCCCCCATTTGGCTTTTTACCTTTCCTTTTTCACCACGGTCAGCCTTAAAGTGCTTCTGATACCGGAAATCAACGAGCGTCCGCAAGCCTTCATCCACACGGAAAATGACGTCGCCGCCCTTTCCCCCGTCGCCGCCCGCAGGACCGCCTTCCGGCACATACTTTTCTCTGCGGAACGAAATCAGTCCGTCGCCCCCATTACCGCCTTTAACAAAAATCTTCGCTTTATCTACAAACATCTCTTCACCTCATTATGATGCAAAAGGCAGACGAATGACGACACCTTCACGTTCTTCATCCCACCGACTCTCAACCTTGGGCTGATGTACCGACGCGGTCCGCAGTACAAGCTCACGGACCTGCTCATCCATGCATTCTTTAACATCCGAATGCATACACAGCAGGAACCGGAAGCCATTCTCCTCTTCCCCAATGCTTACTTGAAGCGTTCCTTCGCCGCCTGATGTTGTCAGCCGGGCATGGTACAGCTCAATGACATCGATAAGCAGCTTCGAAAGCACCTCTGCTTGAAGCGGCAGCTTGCTCATCTCCAGTCTCTCATCAATCTCCACATGAAGGCTGAGTGTACTGGATTTGGCCGGAAAGGAATGAAAGTAAGCTGCGAATTGCGGAAGATTAAGTCTTGAAACCGCGCTGTCCCGTATTGCCTTCTGCCTTATGTTGTCCAACACTTGTCCCAGTTTATCATATTTCTTGAGCTGGACATAGCCTGACAATAGCTGAATATCATTCATCATATCATGCCGCTGTTGATTGACCGTGCGAAGGAGCTGTGCCGTAGCCTCCGCCTCCTGCTCCGCCAGCCTTTGCGCCATTTGCCGCTTGAGCTGCATCAAGCGGACTCCTATCGTCAAGCACACAGCCAGCGCAATAGCGGCCGCAGCCCAAACCTGTGAAGACATCAGCATCAATACGGCCAGGCCGGCGATAACAACCGCTATCACAATCCCGTCCGCCGCTTTCAGATTATTCATCGTTCATCATCTACTCCGTTTCCCATCGCTTCTTTCAGTATACCATGCTCATTGGAAAACATCACCATTTTAAACCATGCTTCTCCTTTAGAAGCCTTGCGTCAACATGGCGATGTGGTCGACCGACCGCCTTCATGCAGCGAAACACCGCGCGCTGGGAGCTGCGCGCGTGCGGAGATCTAAGAATAAGCCGCCGCAGTAGAAAAAAAACGGTGCAGGACAAATGATGATGAAGCGGTGAGATTCCCAGCTGTTTGGAACATGCTTGGAGCAGGAATAACTCCGTCTGTTTACAATGTAAATTGCGCTAAACGGCGCAAAATCCAGCGAAAACCTCTGATATAACACAAAAGCCCCGGCATCATATGCCGAGGCCGAGGCTTGAGCTCTTCATCAATATTACAGTTCGGAAGCAGCTGCAACAGGAGCTACTGCTTCTGGTTGGTATACGCTGACTTTTTTACGGTCGCGGCCCCAACGCTCGAATTTGACGATGCCGTCAATTTTCGCAAACAGCGTATCGTCTGTGCCGATGCCAACGTTATTGCCCGGGTGGATTTTCGTGCCGCGTTGGCGAACAAGAATGCTGCCGCCCGTTACGAATTGACCGTCCGCGCGTTTCACGCCAAGACGTTTCGCCATACTGTCGCGTCCGTTTTTTGTGGAACCTACACCCTTTTTGGATGCGAACAGCTGAAGATTCAGTTTCAACATGGTAGTCGACCTCCTTCTTTATGCTTTTTCGGTAATTCGGATATACTTTCCGTAAGACTCCTGAATCGATTGAAGCATCACTACCATCGACTCCAGAAGCAATTGCGTTTGTTGATAACGATTTGCCTCGATACCCGCCGGCACGCTCACATCAAGCAAGCCGTTCTCCATCTCGCACGGAAGCTCTATATCGAGCAGCGCTTCAATGGCATTCACGGTACCGACTGTAACAGCCGACACGCCGGCACATACAATGTCCTTCCCTGCAACTGCGAAATCGGCATGACCTTCCACACGAAAGGATACGATGCTCCGATCCGCTGCAGCTCGTCTTACTTCCACCCGTATCATTGCAAAATCCTCTTAGCCTTGGATTTTCTCGATGATTACTTTGGTGTAAGGTTGACGATGACCTTGTCTGCGGCGTTCGTTTTTCTTCGGCTTGTATTTGAAAATGGTTACTTTTTGACCTTTGCCGTGTTTTTCCACTTTCGCGGAAACGACCGCGCCTTCTACTACAGGGGAACCTGTTACCAAACCTTTGTCGCCGGACACAGCCAGAACGCGGTTAAAAGTTACAGCTTCGCCTTCAGCAGCGTCCAATTTCTCGATGTAAAGAACATCGCCTGCTTGAACTTTGTACTGCTTGCCGCCTGTCTCGATAATTGCGTACATAGTGTTGCACCTCCTCATGTCTTAGACTCGCCTGTTACAGGTGGCCGAAATCGGCGCTTGGGAACCCGGTTCGAGCGGTTGAAGCATGAGCTGCTGCTCATACTTGTGAAAGCCTCCTGCATAGGCAGGAAGTCTCATTTCCCGATAATAGCACACAATTGAGAGGTTTGCAATCCTTAGTTTTCGAAAAAACAATCACACAAACCAGGAAGACAGCTCTGGCGCCTTGGCCGACTGGCTGCCGCAGGCAGAGCAGTGCTCCAGCATGACCGCATCCAAATTCGCTCTGACCTTCATCCGCGTCATTTCAAGCAGCCCCAGCCGGGTCCAGCCGACAATTTGCAGGCGTGTCCGGTCAGACTTGGCCGCTTCCAGCAGCCGTCCTGTTACAGCCTGCCGGTGCTCTTCCTTCGCCATATCGATGAAATCGATAATGACGATCCCGCCGATATCCCGCAATCGCAAAAGCCAGGCAATTGCACTGGCCGCCTCCAGATTCGTCTCGAACACCGTGTCATCGAGCCCGGTCGATCCGGTATACTTGCCGGTGTTCACATCGATTACCGTCAGCGCTTCTGTCCGGTCGACACGAAGGAAGCCGCCACTGGATAACCGGATTTTGTTCCGGTAAGCTCTCTCCAGCTCTTCAGGAACGCCAAACTCCCGCATCTTGGATATGTTCTCCGGAAACACGTTCAACCTTTTTTCCAGCAGTGGAGACAGGCTGCCGACATAATGCTGCAAACGCTCGATGTCCAGCGATTTGCTGAGCCATACCTCTTCAATCTGATCGGTCAATGTATCCCGCAGCAGCCGCTGTGCCAGGCTTTGCTCGGCATGGAGCAGCTGCGGAGCTTTGCTCCCCGGCACCCGCTGCAGCATGGTTTGCCATACTTCACGCAGAGCGTTCAAGTCCTCCTCCAGCGCTTCCAGATTGGCAACTTCAGCCACCGTCCGCACGATGAGCCCTTCACCGGGCTGCCGGATCTGCTCGCCGATCCGCTTCAGCCGCTCCTGCTCCGAATCGGACACAATTTTTTTGGATACCGCCACATAATCCGCATTCGGCATATAAACCAGCCAGCGGCCAGGCAGCGAATAATGGGTCGTGACCCGTGCGCCCTTGCTTTCCATCGGATCTTTGGCCACCTGTACGACAATCTCCTGTCCTTCCCGCAGCAAATCACGGATAGACGGCTTGATTTTGGGCACTTTCTCCAGATGGGCCGGCAGCACATCGTCAATGTACAGAAACGCATTTTTTTCATGGCCGATGGAAACGAACGCCGCCTGCATTCCCGGCAGCACGTTCATGACCTTTGCTTTATATATATTCCCAACCAATTGCTTTTTTTGAGGCTGTTCCATATAAAATTCCGTTAGAAGCGACTCTTCCAGCATAGCGAACATAAGTTTATCCCGTTTTTGCTCAATGATAATTCGTTTCATGGCTGCTTGCACCTCCGGCTCCGCTCGTCCTTTCATTTTACATGAAAAGATCCGAGACTGCACACTCCGCACTGTTTTTTGTAAAAAATCCGCGGGTTACGCGCTGTTCCGGCAGCACGGCCTCAATCCGCCCCCGCTCGTCCAGCACATAAATAAGATGCAGCCGATCGCGCATATACATACGCAGCACACTCCGAATAAGCCGCTCCCGGGTCACTATAAGCGGGTGAGCATGGGCTCCGCCGCGAATTAATACAGCCATCCGCTCGTCTCGTTTTACCAGGAAACGAATAAATTCATACATGATGTTCCGCTGCGCTACCCAGTTGGAATACACCAGAAATGCCCCGATAAGCAGCAAATTAAGCTGCACACCGTTCCACAAAGGCACCGCCAATGAACAAATGGCCAGGCCGATACTCAGCACCAGGCTCGTGCGTGAAACAATAACCATGACCGAATGATAGGGCAGCACATAGCTGAGCAGCGCCTGCAGCACACGCCCGCCATCCAGAGGATGAACCGGCAGCAGATTAAAAAGCCCGATCATCACATTCGCCTGGATAAAATAGACACTCCAGGCCGTCCCCCACCACCCGAACTGATGCATCAGCAGGGCAAACAGCACCATCCAGGCATGCTGAAGCGGACCCGCCAGCGCCACAGCCAGCTCCTGCCAGGCCGGGGAGCCTCCAGCATCCTCCGTGACAGCCGCCCCGCCAAAAGGATACAGCTCTACGCGCGAGACCCGCCAGCCGAACCCGCGGGCACAAACGACGTGCCCCAGCTCATGAATCAGTACAATTACGAACAGCACTGCCATTTCGATACCATAGCCGGTCACAATTGACGCCGCCATCATTAGCACAAACAAGGGATGAAGCCGGTAGGATGTCCCGAAAATATTAATCAAAGGACACCACATCCGTCGGATTCAACGGATTTTGGTCCTTGGTTACAGCAAAATAAAACCGTCCGCCCACCTCCGCAGTAGACTTCACTTTACCAAGCGCCTCCCCCATCTTAATCCAATCGTTCGTTTTCCACGCGGTTTGCGCTATGCCGCCATACACTGTCCGGTAACCTTTGGCGTGTTGGATCGTCACCGTCCAGCCTTGTTCAGGGGAAGATTGAACCGCTACGACACGGCCCGTATCCACAGCCTTCACCACCGCTCCCGCTTCCGTTTCCAGCCACATTCCGGGCGAACCCGGAAGCTCATACGGTTGTATTACCGTCCCGATTACCGGCGCTGCAAACCGGGTCGTCACCGTGGTGCTCACCTTTTGGGCGTCATCTATCGGCTTGGGCTCCAGCGCCGGAAGCAGTCCCGGTGTTCCTGCGAACAGCTCACGGTACCACTGCTGCATATGGACCCTATTCATCGGCTCGGTCAATGCCGTCCGTACAGCTTGCTGCACCGGGAGCAGGACCGGCATATCAAGCCGGAACAGCCCCCACAGCAGCACATAGACCAGCACAGCCAGCGTCAGCTTCCAGCGCAAACCGGCGATCCATCCGCGCGGTGATGCCGGTATGGGCGGCATTTGCCCCGGTGTCTCAAACTCATCCAAATACGGCATCGGCTGCGTCTGCAGCACCCGCAAAGAATCGCGATGCTTCCATGCGTACTCGGGATCGTTCAGACGTTTGTCCGGGCTGTGAACGGGCAGTACGGGGCGGTACGTGCTCTCCCGACCCCGAACCGGTTTATTGGAGGAACCGCTTTGCTCGTCAAAAAGCCTGCCGCTGTCCGGCGAGCGAACGGGCGGACGCTGATTTTCCATGGGTTGCTCCCCCTTGCATTTGGGCTTGTACTCGTATTACCACAGCATATGACCCCCGCTTGCGCATTATGCCGGCCGT
Organism: Paenibacillus sp. y28; assembly: GCF_037137075.1. Classification (NCBI taxonomy): domain Bacteria; kingdom Bacillati; phylum Bacillota; class Bacilli; order Caryophanales; family Paenibacillaceae; genus Paenibacillus; species Paenibacillus sp. y28. The sequence goes on along the minus strand of NZ_JBBBNV010000004.1, from coordinate 103,415 downwards.
CCTGACGGTATGCTCATCATGATATGCTCCATGCTCACATTAGGATATGAAATAAAACAGCTTCACTCCCTATTGGATTGGTACGGAACGGCCTCATCAACAAAAAAACGCCCTGAAAAGGACGTTTTGCTAAATTCCTGCTTGGCTATTCCGCCGCTCCGTAAGGATTCGGCATTTCCTGGTGGGCCCGCACGCTTAATATGATCCCTATCGATATCATGTTCGTCAGCAGCGATGTTCCCCCGTAGCTTATAAACGGCAGCGTAATCCCGGTTAGGGGCATTAACCCCATCATCATACCTACGTTTTCAAAAATCTGGAACACCAGCATCGACACGATACCGACAATAATGTATGAGCCCCGCTTATCCGAGCTTTGCATCGCGATAAGGATCATCCGGTAAATAAGCAGAAAGTACAGCATCAGCAGCAGGGAAGAGCCGATAAACCCGAATTCTTCCCCGACAACGACAAAAATAGAATCCGAATAGGCATACGGGATAAAGCCCTTTTGTAAGGAATCTCCGTTCAGAAAAGACTCCCCGGTCAGGCCCCCTGAGCCGATGGCACGGATGGAGTTGCCCACCTGCCAGTTATTGGCATTCTCCGCGTTCGGATCCAGGTACGTGTCGATTCGCTCCACCCAGTGCTTCTTGTCATGATCAATCATAAACTGCTCAATCGGATCATGGAACTGCTGGAACAAATAAAAAATCAGGGCGATGCCGGCCACGGAAGCCGCCAGCCCAATTAACGCGTGCGTATATTTGATATTTCCGATCCAATACATGACAACCAGGATAATGAGAAAAATAATTGCGTTCCCTAAATCCGGTTGAATTACGACAAGGGTAAACGGAACGAGCACGATGAGCCCGACCGGAACGAGCCCGGTAAAAAAAGCAAGATTCTCCCCTTTATTCCGGCCGAGAAATGCCGCCACGGCGATAATTACCATCACCTTCATCAGCTCGGCGGGCTGAAACGTCATATTGATGCCCGGAATATAGAACCAGCTGCGGGCGCCGTTCGTCTTCTCTCCCAAAAAATACACCGCAATCAGCAGCAAAATTCCCAATCCATACAAATAAGGCGAAATTTTGAGCAGCACCCGGTAATCAAAAAGCATTACCGCCACAAGAACAACGAAACCGATACCGTAATAAAACAAATTTCTCAGGTAATAATCCTGATAGTTCGGGCCTGCGGTAAACGTTGCACTGTAAATGACGACTGTGCTCACCGCCATAAAAATGAGCAGCAGGCCAATCACAGGCACGTCAATTTTTTTTAATTTGTCCCACAATGCGAATCACCTGATTCCAAAAAACTTCTTAACCTTGCCGAACATGTTCGGTCTTTCTTCAAGCTGCATCAGCGGCACGGTATCTCCCAATATACGGCGGGCAATATTACGGTATGCAATAGCAGCCCGGGAATCCGGGTTCATCACAGTCGGCTCTCCGCTGTTGGCCGACTTGATGACAAATTCGTCATCCGGAACAATGCCGACCAAATCAATGGACAACACAGAGCAAATTTCATCAATATCGAGCATTTCCCCCTTTTTGATCATACCGAAGCGAATCCGGTTAATGATCAGCTTGGGGCTTTCGATTTTTTCATTTTCCAGAAGCCCGATAATCCGGTCCGCATCTCGCACTGCCGCATTTTCCGGCGTTGTGACCACAATGGCCTTGTCTGCTCCGGCAACAGCGTTTTTGAAGCCCTGCTCAATCCCAGCAGGACAGTCAATAATTACAAAATCAAACTCCTTCTTCAGCTCCAAAACCATATCACGGACCTGTTCAGGAGACACGGAATGCTTGTCCTTCGTTTGGGCGGCCGGGAGCATATACAGCTCATCAAACCGTTTATCCTTGATCAAGGCCTGCTGAAGTCTGCAGCGCCCCTCCGCCACATCGACCAAATCATAAATAATCCGGTTTTCCAGTCCCATGACTACATCCAGATTACGCAAGCCGATATCGGTGTCGACCAGACAAACCTTCTTGCCCTGCAGGGCAAGCGCTGTTCCGAGATTGGCTGACGTTGTCGTCTTGCCGACACCGCCCTTGCCGGATGTAATTACTATCGCCTCTCCCATGCGTTTACCCTCCCACAAATCCTTTGTGTTTAAACCGGTGAAGCTGTGCCATCTTATCAATTTGCATGGTGCCGTTGTCCAGATAGGCAAATTCCATATATGCTTCTTCAATGCCCCACTCATCCGGCGGACGACTGATAATTCCGGCAATACGCAGCTGTGTCGGGCGCATATAGGAAGCGGCAATAATCGCCTGCTCATTGCCGTTGGAGCCGGCGTGCGCCATTCCTCTCAGCGCCCCCATCACATAGATGTCACCTGTACAAATAATCGTTCCCCCAGGATTTACGTCGCCGAGATACAGCACATTGCCTTCATGCTCAACGACTTGTCCGGAACGGACGACACCGCGCATCACCTGAATGTGCTGTCCGGCTAATGCCCCCTGCTCGGCTTCAGACGTCGATTCAATGGATTGTATCAGCAAATTGCCGCTCTTTTGGATGGATTCGCTGATACGCTCCCTCTCTTCGTCGGTGAGCACGCGGCTTCCAAGCTGCACCTTCACATTCATAGGCGGTCCCGACAAAAGCTTGTGATGCGTTTTCTCAAGCTTGTGATCGAGCTCGCCGATCAGCTCCTCCAATGGACAGCTATCGTCCATGACAAATATTAATCCGTCCTTGACCCCTTTAATTAAAACCCGATGCTTGGAACCTGCCATCCATGCGCCACCTTCTTCGCCCGCCCTGTGTACTATTTGTCTTCTTCTGCAATATAAGGCTGCATTCCTTCCAGCCATTTACGCATCGGGATATAGATTAACAGGGCAAATGTCAAATTAAGCAGCATGCTCGGTACGATTTTGTAAACAAACGTCCATTCAAAAGGAATCGTCGTTACGCGTAAAAAGAACCGGTATACCCCATACTGCAGCGTATCAAAAACTACATTCCCCAGCGTCATTACAAAAATAACGCCAAACAGCTGCTGTGGTCCCCGTGACATAAGACCGGCCGCATAGCCGCATAATCCCATACAAAACGATAAAACCCCTAGCGCATGCCCGTAATACAGCAAATCCATCATAAATCCAAAAATAAGTCCATAAACAAGCCCGGCATGCCGGTTCAAGTACATCCCGATAAACATCACGACAGCCAGCACAAAATGGGGCTCGACATAAATGTGGGACTGCCAGGACACCGGGATCAGCCATTTCAGGACGGTGCCTTCCACCAGCAGCAGCCCCAGGAGCAGAATCCACAGCAAATGTCGTTTCATCCGCTCACCTCAGCTCCGGTACTTCAACAATGAAAACTTCCCGCAAGCGGACAAAAGAAGCACTCGGTTTAATCTGCGCGGTATGCGTAATGCCAAAGTCCCCTTCCCGGCGGGAAGCGACGGTGCCGATGACCAGACCGCTTGGAAAAAGCTGGCCCATGCCGGAGGTAATCACCGTGTCCCCAGGCTGCAGATCGTCATTGGGATCGATTTTGTTCATAATCAAATATTCCCCGTCGTAGCTTTCAATGACGCCGTATGAATCCGGCTTTCCATGAATCGTAACAGAAATTCCTTTGGAATTGCTGTCGTTAATATCGGTAATCAGCTGGACGTTGGAGGAAAAAGCAGATACATGCGTTACCCTGCCGAGCAGCCCTTCAGCGGTCATAACCGGCATATTCTCCTTAATGCCGTTTTTGGAGCCCAGATTAATCACCGCCGTATTGTTATGAAACGGGTCCGGACTCATGCCGACAACTTCGGCAATATGCCATTTGTAATTGTTGGCCTGCTGCTGGCTTTCGGTAAAGCCAAGCGCTTTTTTGAGCCGTTCATTTTGCTCCTCCAGCTCATTCAGACGCATCCGGTCACGGGCATACTGCGCCAATGTCTGGCGGAGAGCCTTGTTTTCCTCATAGATGACAGATAAATTTTTGATGTCTCCAAAGAAGCCCGCAACAGCTCCGGCGGGCTTGTAGAGCAGGCCCTGAACCCAGGCCATCGAATCGCGGACAAAATTTTCCGGCCAGGACATTTTAGAACGTTCCCCAAAGCTGAGACCCATCAGTGCAATGAAAAACATAATCCCGACTAGAAGAAGTATTAATCTTTTATTGGAAAACAGCTTTAGCAACGAAGACACCTCGTTATTTCTCAACGCGGGGACAGGCCCTTAAACCGGTGCTACGACTCCCGAAACAGAAGCGGTTCACCCGGAATTTCTCGAACGGCAAGAATGGCAGCTTGGGAAGCTGCCTGCTTAACGTTTTGTCCGGCTGGTCGGTCCTGACCGCGTTTTGAACAAATGAATATTCTCAAGCGCCCTGCCGGTACCGATAGCCACACAGTCCAGCGGGTTATCTGCAACAATGACCGGCATGCCGGTCTCGCTGGATAGCAGCTTATCCAGATTGCGAAGCAATGCTCCGCCTCCGGTAAGGACAATTCCCCGGTCCATAATATCCGCCGACAGCTCCGGCGGGCATTTCTCCAGTGTTACCTTGACTGCATCAACGATGGCGCTGACGGTATCGGCCAGTGCGTCCGCAATTTCCTCCGCCGTTACGCTCAGTGTCTTGGGCAAGCCGGATACAAGATCGCGGCCCCGAATTTCCATCGTCTCGTTAACATCCAAATACGTCGCGGAGCCGATCTCCATTTTGAGCTGCTCCGCAGTGCGCTCGCCGATCATCAGGTTGTAGGTTCGCTTAATGTACTGGATGATTGCTTCGTCCATCTCATCGCCCGCCACTCGGATCGAGCGGCTGGTTACAATCCCCCCAAGTGAAATGACGGCCACTTCTGTCGTCCCGCCGCCAATATCGACAACCATGCTGCCCGTCGGCTCCCACACTGGCAAATCGGCGCCGATCGCAGCTGCAAAAGGCTCCTCAATCGTGAAGGCGTCCTTCGCTCCGGCCTGCTTGGTCGCGTCCTCAACCGCCCGCTTCTCTACAGCGGTAATGCCGGACGGCACACAGACCATGACATTGGGACGGCGCGGAAACAGCGCGCGTGTTTTTTGCGCCTGCTTCAAGAAGTAGTTGATCATCGTCGCGGTTGTATCGAAATCAGCGATAACGCCGTCCTTCATCGGACGGACTGCCCGGATATTGCCCGGTGTGCGGCCTATCATTTTTTTGGCGTCGTTTCCGACGGCTTCAATCGTTTTTGTATCTGTACGCAGGGCGACCACAGAAGGCTCCCTGACGACAATGCCTTTCCCTTTTACATATACGAGGGTATTGGCCGTTCCGAGGTCAATCCCCAGATCTTTCGTAAATCCACCTACCATTTTGATGTAGCTCCCTTCACCTGATCGCGTCATTCTAAATCATTATATTACAGATAGCCATGCTCCTTCAAACTAATGAACGATTTATCCCCGATGATAATATGATCCAGCACCTCAATGCCGATAATTTCGCCTGCTTCCGCAAGCCGGCGGGTTACGGAGACATCCTCCTCACTCGGCGACGGATCGCCGCTCGGGTGATTATGCACGCATATTATAGACGCGCTGCTCCGCTTGATGGCTGCCAGAAATACTTCGCGGGGATGAACGATCGAGGCGTTCAAGCTGCCGATGGATAAGGTTTCCCTGCCAATAACATGATTCTTCATATTCAAAAACAGACAAACAAAGTGCTCCTTCTGAAAATAACGAAGCTCCTCCGCCAGAAGCTGCCAGACATCATGCGGGGCACGAATCGTTACGGTCTCGTTCAGACCGGTACGCGTCAAGCGTCTGCCCAGTTCGATACCCGCTTGAATTTGCAGGGCCTTCGCCTGACCGATACCGCGTACAGCTGTAAGCTGCTCCGTGCGGGCCTCGACGAGATTGCGAATACCGCCTACTTCATTCAGCACGCGCTGCGCGAGATGCACGGCCGACTCGCTGACAGTGCCCGTGCGCAGCAAAATGGCCAGCAGCTCCGCATGGCTCAGCGCCGACGCGCCATACTGCAGCATTCTTTCCCGGGGTCTTTCCTCCTGTGGCACTTCGCGCAGCAACAGCAGGCTATCACTCATGAACGATCCCTTCTTCCTGATTATTATAGCACTGCGGGCAATAAAAAAGCAGACCGGATTCGTGAAAAATCCGGTCTGCCGATGCTTTCGCGCAGATAGTATTTTTATTGTACTCGGTTCCTTCAAAAATTTCAATTCAGCGCAGCGCGGCTCCGCCCCCGCTTGAAAATGGGTGTAATCCGAGCTTCGCCAGCATCGTATGGAGCAAGCTGACCGGCAAGCCCATCACACTGTAGAAATCCCCTTCCAGTCGCTCCACGAACATGGCGCCGAGTCCTTGTACGCCATAACCCCCGGCTTTGTCCATCGGTTCTTTGGTTTGGATGTATCCTGCAATATCCCCCGGGCTCATCGGCTTAAACTTCACCCGGCTGACCGTATAGCCGACAGTCACCGCAAGCGCCCCGCTTGCGCCAGACAACAGACGGTACGCCCCGCAAGCCGTTTCGCGGGCACCAGTATAGCCCTCGTGATTTTCTAACACAGGAACAGCCAGATCTCTGCAGGCTGCTGCATCCAAGCAGGCCAGGCCGCTGTATACATGATGCTCCCGTCCTTGCAGCGCGCTCAGCATTCGCTCGGCGTCCTGCTCGTCCACCGGCTTGCCGAGCACCCTCCCATCCAGCACAACAATCGTATCCGAGCCAATGACGATGCCGCTTTGCAGCTCATCCGGCAAAATCCGGGCAACCGCAGCCGCTTTGCGCAGGGATAAGGTCTCTACGATTTGCTCCGGCGTCATTCCCGGCTCCGTTGTTTCATCGGCATCACTGGATTGTACATGCACCGGGAAAGGCAGCGAGCGGATTAACTCCTGGCGCCGCGGTGAAGAGGATGCCAAAATAAGGGTTCTTGCTGTTTCCGTAGACAATCGATACTGCCTCCTTCAATAAGTTAACCTGTATGCAGCAGGCTGCCGTCATGCGTCGTCACATCGCGCGCGTGCCGGAGATGCCCGCTTTGGCCCTCAGAGCTACATTCTGCGATGCAGCCAAATGGCGGCGATTACACCGAGTATACTCATCAGATTGAGCCGGATGACCAAGGTCAAGTCATATTTTATCATTTGCAAATCGGCTCTGGGCTCCCAGGTAATTCCTGTCGATTGTGTCAAAAACGACAATCCCTTCACGGGGGCCAGAAGCTGCCCGATCAATGTTCCGGCTAACAGGCCCATAATTATGAAAATGCAAAAGGTAAGCTTGGATTTATTCATGCTCCACTGTTCCCCATTCGTTGACATCTATTTGCATCAGTCTCATTATACGAAGGTAATGCGGGGAGCACAATTCCATTTTAACAGGAAAGACCGGCTTGTGCATATTATGCACGAACCGGTCTTTGGGATGAGTTTATTGAACGGCCAGGGCCGACAATAACGATTTCTCGGAAACAGCATACTGTATTAGTTCGCTTTGCGCCTGCCAGAGCAGCGCTGCGGACGGGCTTTTCTTGTATTCCTCCAACGCCTTGACCGCCGAGTTCAGACTTTGTGTCATCTTCTGCAGCCCAGCCTTTTGATCAGCAGGAATACCGGCTTCCATCTGCGCCGCCGCCCCGATCCAGGTCTGGTGAGCGGCCTGCGCCGATTTTAATTCCGTTTCATCCGGCGCTCCCGGTGCGTTCTGCCCCAGATGCTTGGACGTAAGAGCGCTCAGCTGCTGCATCAGCTTTTCCCCCTGCGCAAAAAATCCGCTTACCGCTGCACTGTCCTGCGCTTTGCCGCTCCAACGAATTTTGGCGGCGGCCGGTATCGCCAGCTGCTTCAGAATAACCTCCTGCTGCTTGCTCTGCACTAGCTGCGACAAGGCTTGCGCCTCGCTGCGGCCCGGCGCCAGGGCAACGTATACCGTATATTTGTCCCCGCTCTCCGTTACGGCTGCCAGTCCTTTTTTTCGCAAATCGGCCTGCAGCGCTTCCGCCCCCTGCTGATTCGAGAACACCCCGCCCTGCAGTACGGTATAGCTATTTCCCGCCAAATTGACCGCTATGGCCGAGCCCGCTGCGGCTGCCGCACTCGCGGGCACCGCTTCTCCCTCTGTTTTTACAGCGGCTCCTCCGGCTGATGCTCCTGTCCCGGTGCTTCCCGTAAACGGAGCTCGTACGAGCTGCTCGGCTGTTTTTTGCACATCATTAGGCTCGCTTGCAAACATGGATAACACGAAAAATCCGAACAAGGCTCCCGTGGCCACAGCGCCTGTGACCGATGCGATAATTTTAAGCCATGGCGTTACCCGGGACGGTTCCCGTCCTGGCCCCTCTGAAACCGGTAAAAAGGGGGCCCTGTACGTTTGCCGGGAAGCGGCCGGACGCTCATAGAAGCCGTATTCATAATCGAATTCCGGACGCTCACGGCCAGCAGGCTCCGAATCGGCACCGATTCGCCCCCCCTGCTCACGGCTGCCGGGCATGCGCTGCCACGGCTCCCGGCTGTCCGGCAGCCAGACCGGCTCACGTTCTTCCCTGTGTCTGCCCCCATCTTCTTCCCGAGCCCCCCGATTCTCCCGCAGTTCAGTTGAGCGGATTAATTGCTCCAGCCGCTGCGTTTCCGCATCAAACGGGCTGGACCAGGCCTCATAGTCATTCACATACGGATTTATTTCTTGGACATCCGTAACTACCGGACGAAGCTCAATCACATCACGATCACTTCGGCTTTGGGGCGAACGCCCGACATGCTCTTCCTCTTCATGAAGCATAGGCGTCAACGGACCCGCAAGCTCTTGGGGCGGCAACACGTCTCTTGGAGCTGGCGTGGAGTCCAGCCGGGTTCCGCTGCGGTCAAAACGGTACGTAATACGGGCTTTGTTCACTGTTCTTCTCTCCCTTGTCCGAAACGTTGTTAGCTTATCCCTATGCTGGAGCAAGCTTCTTTATGCTTGTTTCTTATTTCGGGACCCGCTTCATCTCTGAAAAGCAGGGCAAGACCGGTTTACAAGCACCGGGAAAACTAGGCACGCATGATTTCCGCTCCACCGCTCCATAAACCGGTGAAAGACAACCCCCTATGCAAAAGCGACGCGTTTGACAAAATAAAAAGCCCCCCGGCGCAGCTGCCAGCGCGCGGGCCGTCCCAGGTTGGAGGTTACTCGCCGTCTAATTATCATTTTTTCTTATATACATACAAAACAACAGCGCACCCCGTAGGAACAAGGCACGCTGCTGCTTTGTATTTTTAACCTGAATCTGAATTCATTCAAGTATCCAATCATGCTGAATCTCTGGCGGCGACTCAGCCCGCCTGACGCTCCTCCAGCGCCCTGGCCAGCCCTTCGGCCGCCTTCCATATATCCCCGGCCCCCATCGTGATGACGAGGTCGCCGGGACGCACCTTCTCCAGCAATACCCGCTGCACTTCTTCCTTGCTCGGAATGTGTACCGCCTGCGGATTGCTGTTGGATCGAATCAGCTCCACCAAGCGCGCGGAAGAGACACCCTCAATTTGCCGCTCTCCTGCCGGTGAATAAATATCCGTGATAATGACCTCATCGGCCTCAGGAAACGCCCTGCTGAACTGATCCAGCAAAAAATACGTGCGTGTATACCGCTGCGGCTGAAATACAGCGATAATGCGTTTTCCGGTCGATTTGGCTGCGCTAATCGTCGCTTGAATTTCGGTCGGGTGATGCGCGTAATCATCAATGACCAATATATCATTGACCTCTCCCAGCACCTGAAAGCGCCGTTTGGCTCCGCGGAAATCCTTGATCGCTTCCGACACCTGCTCAAAGCTGAGACCTGCCTCCATACACGTGATCAGGGTAGCCAACGCGTTGCAGACATTGTGCAGCCCCGGAACGGACAGCTCCATCTCCCCAAGCAAAACTCCATGCCGGACCACTTCAAACGAAATACGGCGGTCGCCGGGACGCACATTACGCGCGGAAAAATCGGCAGTTTCATTCAGGCCGTACGTAACGACACTATGCCGCAGCCCTGGTATCATCTCCTGCAGGTACGGATCGTCACTGCAAACAATCGCCTTGCCGCCGTCCTTCACCTGATCCAAGAACTGGGCATAGGCTTGCTTCAATTTATTAAAATCACCGTCGTAGTTCTCCAGGTGATCCGCTTCAATGTTGGTCACAATGGCAAGCTGCGGGCCATACTGCAGAAACGAGCCGTCGCTTTCATCCGCCTCGGCCACAACATACTCCCCTTGTCCAGCCTTCGCATTGCTGCCCACGTTCATAATTTCTCCGCCGATAATAAAGGTCGGATCCAAGCCGCATTCACTCATCACGAGCGAAATCATGGAGGACGTCGTCGTTTTGCCGTGTGCGCCTGCCACCGCGATGCCCTTGCGGGCATTCATCAGACGTGCAAGCATCTGCGAGCGGTGCAGAATCGGAATATTCAGCTTCGCCGCCTCCGCGATTTCCACATTATCCTTTGACAGCGCCGTGGAATAGACAACCAAATCGGCTCCCTTTACGTGATTGGCCTCATGCCCAATAAAGACCTGCGCACCCTTTGCCACCAGCTTACGTGTAAGCTCCTGCTCGGCCAAGTCCGATCCGGTCACATGATATCCCATTTCCAGCATGACCTTGGCGATTGCGCTCATGCCGTAACCGCCGATGCCGATGAAATGAACATGTTCAGCTGTACTCAAGTCCGGTTCACCATCCTTTTTCTGAGTCCGTTCCAAAGAGCAGCCGGGACCGCACATCGGAAACAAGATACAACGTGCCGGAAACAACGGCCAAATCGTCCGGGTCCTGTGCCAGATCCTGCAAAATTTGCAGCGCTTTATGCCAATCCGGCTCTACCCGCACCTCAACCTTTTTGTCCGGCAGCTCGGCCAATAGCGTTTCCACCTGCTTGGCAAGCTCCGCGGCATCCTGTTTTTTCCGCCAAACCGGCTCTGTAATGAGAAGAGAATCCACTAAAGGTAGTATATGCCTTAAGTACCCTTCGTGATTCTTCGTAGACAGCATTCCCATCATAAAATGGAGCCTTTTGTAGCGGTACGTCGATTTCAACGCCGCAGCCAGCACCTCCGCCCCCTCCGGGTTGTGGGCGCCGTCAATCAAAATCCGGGGCTCCCGCGATACCATCTCAAGCCTCCCGGCCCAAGAGGTTTCCTTCATCGCAGCAAGCAGCTCCTCATCCTCGCACAGCAGCGCGTAATATTGACGAAGCACTTCCAGCGTCATCAGCGCAAGCGAAGCATTCTCCAATTGGTGAGGCCCGTTAAGCGAGATCGCAACATCCGGGATCGTACGGAACGGTCCGGTAAAATTCAGCACCTGATGATCCTGCTCGCCGGCTGTTTGCTCGTACCGGAAATCCCGGCCGAGCAAATAAACCGTGCTTTTGCAGGCCTCAGCTGTTTGAAGAATAACCTCCAGCCCTTCCGGATCGCGCGCTGCTGTAACGACCGGGACGCCATTTTTGATGATTCCGGCTTTAGCCCGGGCTACATCGGACAGGGTCCCGCCCAGAACATCCATGTGATCATGGCCGATATTGGTAATGACGGACACGACCGGAACTACGATATTGGTCGAATCGAACTCCCCGCCAAGACCCGTCTCCCAAACAACATAATCCGGATAGGTAACCTTGCCAAAATAAAGCAGGGCCATCATCGTGCATACCTCGAACATCGTCGGGGCGCCCAATTCGGTCTGAGCGATTTCCCCGCAGACCGGATGGAGCAGGTTCGAGAGCCGCAGCACCTCGCTGTCGGGAATGTCCTCCCCGTTATAACGGATGCGGTCGGTAAACCGCTCAATATACGGGGAATTGAACGAACCCACATCATACCCGGCTTGCTTCAGCACCCGGCTCAAATAAGCGCAGGTCGAGCCTTTTCCGTTCGTTCCGGCCACATGGATGAACTTCATTCTCCGCTCGGGATTGCCGAACCTCTCACTAAGCGCCTGCATCCGTTTCAATCCGGGCTTAATGCCCATATTCATCAGGCCGGTAATCCAGTCTACCGCCTCCTGGTATTCCTGAAACGCCGCTGCGGGCGTATGTTGTGTCCCATTCATCTGCTTCTTCGCTTCCTTCCGCTTATACCGCCCGAAGGCGGCATTGACGTTTACCCCTTCAATTCGCTAATCCGCGCGAGTACCTTGTCGCGTTTTTCAGCATAATCCTGCATTTTGGCCTTTTCTTCCTCAATGACCTTGGCCGGCGCTTTAGCGACAAAACCGGCATTCGCCAGCTTCTTCTCGACCCGCTCCACCTCGGCATTCAGTGTGGCCAGCTCTTTTTCCAGGCGCGCGATCTCCTGCGAGATATCGATAAGCCCTGCCAGCGGGAAGAACAGCTCTGCTCCGCTGACAACCGCGGACATCGCCTTGTCAGGCGCGGCAATACCGGTCCCGATTTCAAGCTTCGACGTTCCGCACATCCGGGTCAGCGCCACTTCACTGCGCTGGAGTGCAGCCAGTGTCTCCGCGCTGTCGGCTTTAATCAACAGCTCGATTTTTTTGCTCATCGGCACATTCACTTCTGCCCGGATATTGCGCACGGAACGAATCGTGTCCATCAGAAGCGACATTTCGCGCACCGCGTCAGGCGCCTCGAAACGAGCCTCGGCTGCAGGCCATGCCGCCAGCACGATTGTGTCGCCCTGATGCGGCAGGTGCTGCCAAATTTCCTCACTGATAAACGGCATGAACGGATGAATCAAGCGCATGGTGTTATCCAGCACATAGGCAAGCACCGATTGCGTCGTCTTCTTGGCCGCAGCATCGCCGGCGTAAAGCGGCAGCTTCGCCAGCTCAATGTACCAGTCACACAGGTCATCCCAAATAAAATTGTACAAGAGACGCCCGGTTTCCCCAAATTCATACGTATCAATCAAGCGCGTCACATCACGGACCGTCTCGTTCAGACGGTGCAGAATCCAGCGGTCTGCCGCGGACAGATCGCCGCTGAGGTCGATGTCAGCCGCAGTGAAGCCTTCCATATTCATCAGCGCAAAGCGCGAAGCGTTCCAAATCTTGTTGGCAAAATTACGCGCCTGCTCAACCCGCTCCCAGCGGAAGCGCAAATCCTGTCCAGGGGTGCTGCTGGTAGAAATCATGTACCGCATTGCATCGGCGCCATACTTCTCAATCACTTCCAGCGGGTCAACACCGTTGCCGAGCGACTTGGACATCTTGCGGCCTTCCGAATCGCGGACCAGACCGTGGATGAGCACGTCCTTGAACGGAATTTGATCCGTAAATTCCAGCGCGGTGAAGATCATCCGGGCCACCCAGAAGTAAATAATATCGTAGCCTGTCACGAGCACATCGGTCGGATAGAAGCGTTTCAGATCCTCGCTGTCTTCCGGCCAGCCGAGCGTGGAGAACGGCCACAGCCCCGAGCTGAACCATGTATCCAGAACGTCTTCATCCTGGCGCAAGTGGGTGCCTCCGCATTTCGGGCATGCCGCCGGCTCCTCACACGAAACAATCAGCTCGCCGCATTCGCAGTACCACGCCGGAACCCGGTGCCCCCACCACAGCTGACGGGAAATACACCAATCGCGGACATTTTCAATCCAGTGCAAATAAATTTTCTCGAAACGGTCCGGCACAAAATGAACGCCTTTGCCCGATTTTTGCGCTTCAATTGCGGCATCGGCCAGCGGCTTCATTTTTACGAACCATTGTGTGGACAAATACGGCTCGACTACGGCTCCGCTTCGCTCGCTGTGTCCTACCTGATGCACATGCTCCTCAATGCGGGCAAGCACACCCAGCTCCTGCATGTCCTTGACAATCTGCTTGCGGCAGTCAAAGCGGTCCAGGCCCTGATATTTGCCGGCGTTTTCGTTCATTTTGCCCGATTCGTCCATAACGAGCACCTGCGGCAGATCATGGCGGCGGCCGACCTCGAAGTCATTCGGGTCATGCGCAGGCGTAATCTTCACCGCACCGCTGCCGAATTCCTTATCGACATACTCGTCGCCGACAACCGGAATTTCGCGGCCGATAATCGGAAGCACCAGCATTTTGCCGATCAGATGCTTATAACGCTCATCCTCCGGATGTACTGCAACCGCTGTATCCCCAAGCATCGTCTCCGGACGGGTGGTAGCAACCGTAATGAAGCCGCTGCCGTCCTTAAGCGGATAATTCAAGTGATAGAGCGCGCCCTGAACTTCCTTGTATTCGACCTCAATATCCGACAGCGCCGTACGTGCGGCAGGGTCCCAGTTAATAATATACTTGCCCCGGTAAATCAGGCCCTTCTCATAAAGCCGGACAAATACTTCGCGCACAGCCTTGGAAAGCCCTTCATCAAGAGTAAACCGCTCGCGGGAATAGTCGAGCGAAAAGCCCATTTTGGCCCATTGCTCGCGAATCGTATTGGCATACAATTCCTTCCATTCCCAAACCTTATCCAAAAACTTCTCCCGGCCTAAATCATAGCGGGAAACGCCTTCCTCGCGCAGCTTTTGCTCCACCTTGGTTTGGGTTGCGATTCCGGCGTGGTCCGACCCCGGCAGCCAGAGCGCATCAAAGCCCTGCATCCGCTTTGTACGAATCAAAATATCCTGGAGCGTAAAATCGAGCGCATGCCCGATGTGCAGCATCCCCGTTACATTCGGCGGCGGAATGACGATGGTATACGTCTCGGCATCCGGACGCTTTCCTGCTTCAAACACGTTGCTTTTCAGCCAGTATTCATACCATTTCGCCTCGGCCGTCTTCGGATCATACGTTGTTGGCATTGCCGTTTGCGGCTGCTTCTGTTCTTGTTCTGACATCTTTCGTTACCCCTCCTAAAATAATCCCCAAAAATAAAGCCGTCCCGCCGCAGAGTGCTGCCGCCAAGGACTCTTTACCCGCAGCCTCCGCTGCGAATCATTCCCAAATCAGTCTCCTATTTCAGCAAAAATGCAAAAAAAACCTTCCGCCGCAAAGGACGAAAGGATCGCTTCCGTGGTACCACCTTTATTTCGCCTATGGCTCCTGCTTCGGACATAAACGACACTCAAACAGATAACGGCTGCAACCGGCCCGCAGACTGCGGACAGCTCCTGGGCGACGTTCGGCCAGTTACATCCTGCGGGGCCTTCCACCCAAGGGCTCCACTCTCTGTAGGGTTCACTGTCTACTCTTCCCGTTCAACGCTTTTTTCACATGTTCTCTATATGATAGCGAACATTAGCGCATCCGTCAAATCCTGCCACAAAGGCAGCGGCCCCTTTTCTTCATACCGAAGAAAAAGGGGCCGCTGCCGCTCATTATGTGGGAATATATAAGACCTGGCCTTCATTGATTTCCTGACTGGACAAACGGTTATAAAGCTGGATTTCCTGCGCTTTAAGCGAATAACGCTCCGCGATCGTTTCCAACGTTTCTTCCTTTTGCACAATACACATCTTCACCTTGCGAAATTGCTGCACATCCTGCTGCGAGCCAAGAAACAGCTTTTTCCACGCTACAGACTCCCGGCTTCCCGCTGCAATTGCCTCCGCATGTGCGGCCTCCTCGCTGCTCGGAGCCTCCAGTACGGTCGCTCCTCCGGCCCGTTGAAATAACGATTTGAAATCAAATTTCTTCTCTTTGACAGGCTCTGCGCCTTTTTTGCCAAATTCGACCTTCGGCTCCTTCTTTTCCACAGGCGCTTCCTCAGACACCGGCTGAACAATATCAGGAGCATTGTATTGTTGCACGTTCAGCTTCTCTTCGGCGGCTTCCGGCTTTTCGTGAGGCTTATGCTCCGGCTTGAACGCAGACTTCATCTCCGGTTTGTGTTCCGGTTTATGCTCTGGCTCTGCCTTCAGGATCGGCTCCGGCTTTGGTTCTGGCTTTGGTTCTGGCTTTGGTTCTGGCTTGAATTCCGGGATTGGAACCGCAATCTCAGGCGGCTTCACCGGCTCAGGCTCAGGCATAACCTGGGGTTTTGGCTGCGGCTTCGGGACCGGTTCAACCCGTTCGGCCGTTTCCTCAATGATTTCCTCAGCTTGGAAAGACGGCGCTTCATCCGGGAATTGGTCTACGCGGTACGCCCCATGGAGCGGCTCCTGTTCGGGCTCATGCACGAACACAATTTCCTCCTGCCACGGGTCCGTCCGTGCCGGAGCCACCGAGATGCCGCTCAGTGACAGCACTCCGGTAACATTCAAGCTGCGGCTGGAGAGAATATCCACATCAAACTGCTCAATATTGACAGAAATGTTGTCCAAGCTGTGCACACGGCTTTGCGGAAGTGTAATTTCCACGGGGATGGTGTGCTCCAGCACCTCCCTGGAATCAGGTCTGGTCTCCCCTCCTGCTGTGTATGTACCGGCAAGCAGCAAATACCCCCGTAATACAGCTTGGTCCCCTTCTACCGACGCCTGAATATGCGGAACAAGCTCCACCTCTTCCAATTCGGCAATGCTGCTTGCCGCTTCCGGCAAGTGTACGCGTTCATAAATATCAAATCGCAATCCGGATTGCTTGTCGGTCAACCCATTCTCCTCCCCTCAAACCAGGTTTGACTGTACCGGTTGTCTACAAGTTACCTGTTCATGTCTCTACCATGTATATGGGAGGAGAGGCCGCGCCATGACTATAATTTTAAGAGAAGCTGCTGAAGCTCCGCCGGAAATGGGGCTTCGATTTCGATTTGTTCCCCTGTCAGGGGGTGTGCGAAAATAATCCGCTCGCCATGCAAAGCCTGTCTCCTGATATAGTCCGTGCTCCCCCCGTAGAGCTTGTCGCCGAGAAGCGGGTGCCCCATGGAGCTAAGATGGACCCGAATTTGGTGCGTCCGCCCCGTTTCGAGCCGCAGCCGGACAAGACTAGATTTGGTACGGTCAAACGTTTGACCGACCTCATAATGGGTAACCGCCGCATCCCCTGCGGGTGAAACACGCCGTTTGCCGCTTACGTGGCGGTCCTTGGCGATACCGGCGCGGATTGTTCCCTTTCGCGGGGAGGGCGTGCCTTGAACCAAGGCGGCGTACTCGCGGACGATTCGCTTCTCCCGCATCGCCTCATCCAGAACCGCATGGGCAAGCGCATGCTTGGCATACAAGACCGGACCGCTCGTTTCTTTATCCAACCGGTGAATGTGCCGGACAGCCCGAGGCTGCCCCGTATGGAGCAAATAACCGGCGACGCGGTTGGCAAGCGTTCCGTCCTGGCCGGGTTCAGCAGGATGAACCGAGATGCCCGCAGGCTTGTAAACAACCATGCACCATTCATCCTCATACAGCACTTCCGGCAGCGTCCAATCCGGCGCAAAGCCCGGCTCCTCAGGCTGAAGCACATGAAGCAGAGCCCGCGGTCCTTTGAACCGAAGCTCCCCCTGCCGCAGCAATTTTACCAAATAGTTCTCAGGCCAATTCATCCGCTTCGCAAGCTCTGCGGCAGGCTCAAGCCCGGACGGGAGCGGTTCCTTGGAATTTCTCCAATGAAGCAGCTCCAGCCATTCCCCTTTAACCGATGCCTTCACTTAATTTCGCTTCCCCTTTGACTTTAACGAAGTGTTACGATAAACGACCAGCATGATTAGCAAATAAGCCATCGTGGCCGCACCGATGACAAGCCATAAATCAAAAGGAAAATCAAAAAAATAATAACGCTTCAATCCGTTCACCGCCAGCTTCATGTAATCTTCCAGATTCCCTATGGATTCATTGTATCTAAAAAGATTGCATGTTGTAAAATACCACAGCATTTCAAAACAAAATATGCTATGATATAGGTTGTGAAATTTGATGAGATTTCTTCGTGAGGAGGAGAAATTGGCTTGAACGCAGCAGTACAGTGGTGGGGAACCGCCTGGAGGCAGTTTAGAGGGTGGAGTATTCCCAAAAAAGGACTTATGGTTTTCTGGGTGCTTATTTTCATGACCTCCAGCTTCTTATATTTAACTCCGCCCGGACAAATCATTCGCGAATTTATGGCGGATACGGTTATTACGACGCAGCACAGGGATTGGGCCTGGATCGTGGTCGGCAAAGAAAAGCGCGACTGGATGGTTAGTCAAATCCACAGCAGCGCGGACGATACAACGAAAGAAAAACAAAACTTTGGCTTGATTCACCATAACCGGACCCCGCGGGCGCTTGATGAGCTTGTGTCTGTCAAGGACATCTCGGGTACGTTCTGGAAAGGAAAGCTGATGTATGTATACGACCCGTTATCGGTAAGGGTTGTCGTTCCCAACAAGCAAGGGGAAGGGGAACGCATCAGTTCCATGGCTGAACGCACCGGGGCGGTTGCCGGCATTAACGGGGGCGGCTTTATCGACCCGGATGGTCTAGGGAATGGTTTTGCCCCTATCGGCATTATCATGTCCAACTTCAAGCCGCTCTATACGGACGCTGATGCGGATACCGCTCAAAATATTGTCGGCTTTACAAATGAAGGCACGCTGGTGGTCGGCAAATACAGCTTGAACGAAATGCGCGGGCTGCATGTGAAGGAAGCTGTCTCTTTCCTCGCGCCACGGCTCATTGCCAACGGAAAGCCTCAAATTACGACCGGTGACGGAGGCTGGGGCCGTGCCCCAAGAACAGCAGTCGGTCAAAAAGCAGACGGAACCGTGCTGTTTGTGGTTATCGACGGCCGGCAAACCTCCAGCGTGGGCGCAACTCTGAAGGAAGTACAAGATGTGCTCATGGAGGAAGGCGCAGTTAATGCCGGGCTTCTGGACGGCGGCGCGTCTTCGGAGCTTGTGTGGAACAATCAGCTCATTACAAAGCCCTCCAGCCGTTATGGCGAACGCAGGCTGCCATCCGGATTCCTCGTGTATGATGATCCGGACTCTGTAGTCGTGGAAAGTGTGTGGGAAGGATTAACGAAAATTGATGCTGGCGGCGCTTATGATCATCCGGACTTCTTACGGGAACAAGCCCAGTTGAAGGCGCAGCAGGCCAACAAGCCGAAGGCAACGCCAGCTCCAGCGGCTTCCTCTTCACCGAAAACGGATGATGCCAAAGCAACCAGCCCGTCCAAAACAACAACGCCGGCTACCGGAGCAAGTACAGGCAGCGGAAATGGTACCGGGACTTCGACCGAAGCTCCCGCCAAAGCACCGGAGCCTGCAGCTTCAGCCGGAAACTCGGAAAAGGAAACCCAGACCGGCGCTTCGAAGCCCGGCGGAACCGCGGGTGAGGCGCAAAATGGAGGCAGTTCGCCTGCTACTACCGATAGCGCCGTCAAGCCGACACCGGAAGCAGGGAGCAGCACAGGTACTTCTAAGCCTGCACCCACAGTGACTCCAAGCCCAGCACCGACGCCGGCGCCAACACCAACTGCCACAACTGGAGCTTCGGCCTCCAAAACACAATAAATACAAAGAATCTGGTTTCACCCTTAGGGGATGGAACCAGATTCTTTTTTTAGAAATCATGCCATGTTTGCGAAAAGACTCACACCACACAAAGATTTACACAAAGGGCTGTCTCCCCCGCAGTTTAAAGCTGCTGGGAAGACAGCCTTCAAGCTGCTTCCGCAATGGCTCAAATGCTCACAGCGAATGCATACAGCTGTCGCCTTATGAGCTTGTCACGCCCGCAGCTAGTTGGTAATACGAGCAGCTTAATTCTCGAACCTGCCGGGATTACAAGCGCTTCAACGCCTCATAATGGGCTGCAATGGTTTGTTCAATATCATCGTCACTATGTACAGCCGAGATGAACATGCCCTCAAATTGGGATGGGGCTACGCTGATGCCAAGATCCAGCAGTGCGGCAAAATAGTTATTGAACTGCTGCAAATTAGACAATTTGGCGGTTTCATAGTTGATTACCTCATGCTCCGTAAAGAATGGACACACCATGGAACCGATACGATTAATCGTGCTGGCCACGCCAAGCTCGGCGCTATTTTTGCGGAAGCCTTCCTCCAGCCGTGCTCCCTTGCGTTCCAAATCGGCATATACCTCCGGAGTCAACAGCTTCAGCGTGGTGTATCCGGCAATCATGGCCAGCGGATTGCCCGATAAAGTGCCGGCCTGATAAATCGGACCTGCAGGCGCGATTTGTTCCATAATCTCCCGTTTGCCGCCATAGGCGCCGACAGGCAGCCCCCCGCCGATGACCTTGCCAAGGCAGGTCAAATCCGGTGTAATGCCGAAAAGCCCCTGTCCGCAGTAATAGCCGACCCGGAAGCCGGTCATGACTTCATCGAAAATGAGCAGGCTTCCGTATTTTGTTGTGATGTCGCGGAGACCCTGCAGAAAACCGGGCAGCGGCGGAACCACACCCATGTTGCCTGCAATGGGCTCTACAATTACAGCTGCAATATCCTCCCCGTACGTTTGGAACGCAACTTGAACCGATTCCAAATCGTTGTACGGGACTGTAATCGTGTTGGACGCCACGCCTTCAGGTACACCCGGGCTATCAGGCAATCCTAAGGTTGCCACGCCTGATCCTGCTTTTATAAGCAAGGAATCGGCATGCCCGTGGTAACAGCCTTCAAACTTCAGAATTTTGGAACGTTTGGTATACCCCCGTGCCAGGCGCAATGCGCTCATCGTCGCCTCCGTGCCGGAGTTGACCATACGAACCACTTCAACCGACGGGACCCGCTCACAGACGAGCTTAGCCATTTCGGTTTCCAGTTCTGTCGGTGCGCCGAAGCTGGTGCCTAGCGCCGCCGTCCGCTGAATCGCAGCGACTACCTCCGGGTGGGCATGTCCCATAATGAGAGGCCCCCAGGAGCCGATGTAATCAATAAATACATTTCCGTCGATATCGTACAGTCTGGACCCTTGGGCTTTTTCGATAAACATCGGTGTCAGGCCGACGGATTTGAAGGCACGAACCGGACTGTTCACACCGCCGGGAATCACTTTTTTCGCCTCAGCAAAAGCCGCCTTCGAACGATCATCCTTACGAATATTGTCTAGATTCATTTATTGTCACCCTCCATTATTCGGCAAACACAAGTATAGACAGCTGTAGGAAACGGGCAATCGGAAAAAATCCAAACGGGGACTACCGGAATCCCAGCAGTTCCCCGTTGTTGTTCTATGTTTATTTCCCTTGCAGCCAGCGCGCCGCATCCTTGGCGAAATACGTAAGAATGATGTCAGCGCCGGCACGCTTCAGGCCCGTCAGCATCTCAAGCACCACCGCTTTTTCATCAATCCAGCCGTTAGCGGCTGCAGCCTTCACCAGGGAATACTCCCCGCTTACATTGTAAGCCACTATCGGCAAATCAAACTGATCGCGGAGGGTACGAATGACATCCATATAAGCCAAAGCCGGCTTCACCATCAGCATGTCTGCTCCCTCTTCGACATCCGATTGGGCCTCGCGCAACGCCTCACGGGCATTGGCCGGGTCCATTTGGTACGTTTTGCGGTCGCCGAACTGCGGAGCGGAATGCGCGGCTTCCCGGAACGGACCGTAGAACGATGAAGCGTATTTGACAGAATAGCTCATAATCGGCACATTCTCAAACCCTGCTGCATCCAGTCCGGCGCGGATAGCGCTGACAAAGCCGTCCATCATATTCGATGGGGCAATAATATCCGCGCCCGCCTTCGCTTGGGAAACAGCAGTTTTGACCAGCTGCTCCAGCGAGGCATCATTGTCAATTTCAGTACAGCCGGTGTGCTCATTATGATGAATAATGCCGCAATGCCCATGATCCGTGAATTGGCATAAGCATGTGTCCGCGATCACCAGCATATCCGGATGCAGACGTTTAATCTCCCGGGTAGCGCGCTGTACAATTCCGTCTTCCTCCAAAGCGGAGGTTCCGACCGCATCCTTATGGCTCGGCACGCCAAACAGCAAAATCCCCTGAATGCCCAGTGCAGCAGCCTCTTCCAGCTCTGCGGCCATATTGTCCAGCGAAAAATGATATACGCCCGGCATGGAGGAGATTTCCTCTTTAATTCCCGTCCCTTCGGTTACAAAAAGGGGGTATATCAAATCGTGAACGTGGAGTGTAGTTTCCCGGACTAAGTTACGCAGCGCTGCGCTCGTCCGCAGACGGCGGTGACGTATATTTGGAAAACTCATGATGATTCCTCCCTATCAGCAATGTAGAAAATATAAGAAAATGGAAAAGGGCAAAAGTCGTCTATAGCCTACTTACTATTCGGAAACGAGTGCCTGAATCATGGAGTCAATGGTGGCTTCCGCCGCGACCTGATGAACCTGTAAACCGGCATCCCGCGCCGTTTGCGCCGTTACCGGACCGATACAGACCGTCCGAATACCGGCAAGCAGCTGGACAGGCGCTTCCACACCCGCTGCCTCAAGCACCTGCAATAAATTCGTTACAGTAGAAGAGCTTGTAAACGTAACGATATCGATTTGGCCTGATTGCAAAAGCTCCACTGCCTCTGCTGCATAGTCCTGAACGACGACGGTCTCATAAGCATCGATTTCCGTAACATGCAGCCCCAGCTCGCGAAGCTCGATCGGCAGCATCTTGCGCGCAATATCCGCTCTAGGAAGCAGGACCTGCTGGCCGGGCTGCAGCTGCGGCTTCACCGCATCAAGCAAGTCTTCCGCCTGAAATTTCGCCGGCAGCACTTCCGCGACAATTCCCCGATCCAGAAGCGACTCTGCCGTCTTGGGACCTACCGCGGCAACCTTGGCCTTGTGCATCGTACGGATGTCGACGTTCAGCTCCCGCAGACGGCGGAAAAAGTAATCCACACCGTTTACACTCGTAAACATAACCCAATCAAACCTGGACAGCGAATGCAGCGCCTCATCCAGGCTCCGGAGCTTCGCTTCGTCCTGGGGTACTCGGGTTTCAATGACCGGGAATTCAATGGACTCCCCGCCGAGATCATCAATCCGCTCCACCAATTCACTAGCCTGGCTGCGAGCCCGAGTGACAAGAACACGCTTGCCGAACAACGGCCTCGTCTCAAACCAGGAAAGCTTGTCCCGGAGACGCACGACTTCACCGACAATAATAATGGCGGGGGAGTGCATACCCGCATGCTGAGCCAACTCCACAATCGTTTGCAGCGTACCCACGACTGTTTTTTGCTCCATGGTAGTGCCCCACCTGATAATCGCCACCGGGGTTTCAGGATCGCGCCCCTGCTCCATAAGAACATTACAAATCAGTTGCAAATTACTGACGCCCATTAAAAAAACAAGGGTGCCTGTCGCGGTCGACAGCTTCTCCCAATTGATGCTGCTGTCCTGCTTCTGAGGGCATTCATGGCCTGTAACAATAGCCAGAGACGATGTGAAGTCCCGGTGGGTTACAGGGATACCCGCATACGTCGGCACTGCGATCGCGGAAGTAATTCCGGGTATAATCTCGAACCGGATATCGTGGTCGGCAAGCAGCTCCGCTTCTTCCCCTACACGTCCGAATATACTCGGGTCGCCGCCCTTCAGACGAGTAACCGTTTTACCCTGCAGAGCAAGATCGACGAGCATCTGATTGATGACTTCCTGCCGCAGCGTATGCCGATCCGGCAGCTTGCCTACATAAATCTTCTCGGCGCCGGCCTTTAGATGACGAAGCAGACGAGGACTGGCCAGACGGTCATAAACGACTACGTCCGCTTTTTGGATCGCTTCAAGGCCCCGCACCGTAATCAGCTTCGGATCGCCCGGTCCTGCCCCGACAAGGTACACCTTTCCTTTAGGAATGCCGTGATCTGTCCCTTGTGCCAGATTGCTGTTTGATTCCGCTTCCTGATTCTCCGCCACCCTGGTTACCCCCCAATTTCCACTTCTGCAAGCAGTCGATCCGCCCCACGGGCAATTAACGCCTCGGCCAAATCGTTGCCAAGCTGTACCGGGTCTGTCCCCGTGACCATTTCCTTAAGCATAGAAGACCCGTCAGGAGCAGCAACAAGTCCGGTTAACCGTACAGCGCCATTGGATTCCAAAACGGCATGTGCCCCGATCGGAACCTGGCAGCCCCCATTGAGCCTTGCCAGAAATGTCCGTTCAGCCGTCGTTGTCAAGGCGGTCCGTGCATGATGGAGGCGTTCCAGCAGCTCCCTCATGATGCTGTCGTTCTCCCGGCACTCAATCCCCAGCGCGCCTTGTCCGACTGCAGGTAAACACTGCTCCGGCGACAAATAGGCATCAATGCGATCCTGCCAGCCCATCCGATGTAATCCGGCCGCAGCAAGTAAAATCGCATCGTACTCCCCCGCTTCCAGCTTGCGGATTCGGGAATCGATATTTCCGCGAACAGACGCCAAATCCAGATCCGGCCGAAGCAGCTTCAGCTGCGCCATTCGCCTCAGGCTGCTTGTCCCTACTCTTGCGCCCTGAGGCAGCCCGTCCACGCCGCCGCCGTGCCGGGTAATGATACAATCCCTCGCATCTTCGCGCTCCGGTACAGCGCCAATAATCAGTCCTTCATGACGCTCGCTCGGCATATCCTTCATACTGTGCACGGCCATATCCGCTTCCCTGTCAATAAGGGCCTGCTCGATTTCTTTGACAAACAATCCCTTGCCGCCTACCTTGGATAAGGTCACATCCAAAATGCGATCGCCCTTCGTGACGATTTTTTTCAGCTCAAATGTATAGTCCCAACCTGCCTCCCGGCAAATTTGTTTCAGCCGCTCAACTACATGGCCGGTCTGTGTCAGCGCCAACTGGCTTTGTCTTGTCGCTACAACAATAGTGCGCATATGTATGTACCTCCGCAAGTAATCCGCTTGGAAAAGCTCCGCGTCAGTTATCGGAGCCTGTGTTCCACGGTCAATTTTCTCTTTGGCTTGACATTCTAGTGCTTCTCCAGCCCATTAATGAGCGTTTGCAGCTTCGCGCTGTATTCCCTCAAGCCCTTCTGTTCCAGCATGGTCCGCCAATCGGCAGGCGCGGCGCAGCGAAGCAGCTTCTGCCGCTCACCAGCATCTTTGACATATTCACGCACCTTCATACGATACTCAGCCAGTAAATCAGTCAGCTTCTCATAATCTTCGCCGTAGTGCCCGGCCAGCTCATCACGAATCGCCGCCGTCAGCCCTGGGCTTGCCCCGCCTGTGGTGACGGACAGCAAGAGCCTTCCTCTGCGCACAGAGCCCGGAACGATGAATGTCCCGGCTTCAGGCCGGTCTGCCCGGCAAACAAGCTGCCTGCGGACCCGGGCATCCTCTCCTACCTGCCGGTTGGTCTCCGGGCAGTCCGTAGCCGCAATAATGAGCACCGCATCCGCAGCATCCTGCGTTTCGTAGCGCTTGCCCCAATATTCGATTTGGCCTACAGCCGCCCAACGAGATAAAGTGTCCGTCAAGGCCGGGCTCACAACACGCACCCTTGCCCCGGCCTCCAGCAAGCCGGCCGTCCTGCGCTCCGCTACCGTCCCGCCGCCGACTACGACGCACTGCTGTCCGCCGAGCTCCATCATAATCGGATAATACGCCAACCCACTCGCACCCTTCCGGAGCCTCCTCGCACCCTTGGCCTTTCCCGTTGTGTGGCTGAACAAGAATTCAGCCTGGATGCGAAGCAGCGCTTTCTTAGTCATAAAAAAAGGCTGCATGCAGCCGTATATATCTCATAAGCGAACCGCCGGAAAGCAGCCTGCTCCCGGACTTCACGCCGATGAAGCCATTTCTTTTTTTAGTGAAATCGCGACAAGCCCGAAATCAGCATATTCGTCGCCACCAATACAAACGCCGCCAAATTCCAGCCGGAAAGCTTAGCCCCGGACGCTTCTTGAGTTTTTCTTTGAATCAAATAGAATGAGTACGCCCCAATAATCAGCATGGAATAAAACACTTTGGCATCAAGCAGCAAATAAATGTCCTCTCGCAGCAGCAGCTCGACGATGCCTAATGCCAAAGCGACAATAAGCAGCGGCAGACCGGTAACAGCAGCCCGGAAGGTGTAGCCCTCCACCTTCTCCAGACTCGGCAGACGCTTGGTCGTCATGGACCACTGCTTCTCCTTCAAGCTGCGGAACAATATCAAATACATTGCAGAAAAAACAGCCGAGACGGAAAACGCCACATAGCTTGCAATGGCAAATGTAATATGAATAAACAGCAGCTCATCCCGAGTCTCCCACTGAGCCAGGGTAGGCACAAGGTCACTATTGCTGAACAGGTTGAACACGGATACCCCGAACCCGATTACATTCACAAAAAACATTAATAAATCGATTCGCATGAACCAGTTCAAGGCAAGCGCAATCGTTACCAGCAGCCACGAGAAGAAGAACGCTGTTTCGAATAGCGTAAAGACCGGCATATAGGACAATTTAATGATTCTCACTGCAAAGAACACAGTCTGAAGCAGCCAAACGATAAAAAGCAGCCCTGTTCCCATCCGCTTTGCACTCTGATTCGGCCGAACGTAATCAGAGAAATAAAACAGCAGGCTCAGGGCATATATATAAATGATGGCGTCATACAGCCACATTTTGGTCATAGTATCACCTAGGCTTGAGCGTTTACCGGCTGTAAACCCGCTCCGGAATAAGCAGCCCGCTGCGGCTCGCCCGCAGATGTCAAATCCGCTGCTTTTGCTTTCTCTTCGCCGATTGCATTATACATTACCGGCTTCGACTGCTGCCTCTTCTGCCCGGCAAGCTCGTCTTCAAGAGCGAACAGCTTCGTAACGGTTTCCACGGTTTGCGCGCCGTTGCGCTTCTCAGCCATTTCCTTTATCCCCACGATTGGATCACGCAGTATTTGGTTTACCATGCTTTTGGTCAGCTTGCGAATAACAGTTATCTCGCGCTCATCCAGGTCAGGAAGCTTACGCAGCAGGCTCTCCATCGTTTCCTGATGAATGTCGCCCGCCTTCTTTTGCAGCGCCTGGATGACCGGGGTGACGGCGAGTGTGCGATACCAAGCGTCAAACTGCTCCATCTCCGTTGCAATCATCTTGTCGATTTTGATTGCCTCCTTGCGCCGTTCCTTCAGATTGCTTTCCACAATCATCTGCAAATCGTCGATATCATACAAGAACACATTCGGCAAATCACCAATAGCCGGGTCAAGGTCGCGTGGTACAGCGATGTCAATCATGAAGAGCGGACGCGATTTGCGTCTCTGCATAGCAGCCTTGACCTCGGTACAGGTTAAAACCTGCTGGCGTGAGCCTGTTGAACTAATGACAATGTCGGCTTCCGCCAGAGCAGCCGGCAGCTCCTCCCAGCCACAGGCGCGGCCGTCAAACTTGCCGGCAAGGTCTTCGGCCCGCTGCAGCGTCCGGTTAGCGACAATAACCTTCTGAGCTCCGTTCGCATACAGGTGCTTTGCCGTTAGCTCGCTCATTTTGCCGGCGCCGATAATCAGCACTGTCTTTTGGGCAAAATCACCGAAAATCCGTTTCCCGAGCTCCACGGCGGCGTAGCTGACGGAAACCGGATTTTCGCCGATCGAGGTTTCCGAATGGGCCCGTTTGGCCATCGTTACCGCCTGCTTAAACAACGTATTAAAAATCGTGCCCGTCGTCCGCTCCTGCTGTGCCAGCATAAGCGAATGCTTGACCTGGCCTAGAATCTGAGTCTCCCCGATAACCAGCGAATCCAGCCCGCTTGCCACACGGAACAAATGGCGAATCGCCTGATCACCTTCATAAATGTATAAATGCGGTGTCATTTCCTGCTTCGGAACACCGAACCACTTCTCCATGAAGCTGCGTAACGATTGGCCGCAAAGCGGAAGACGGTCAACTACGGCATACAGTTCTGTCCGATTACAGGTGCCCACGATCGCGCATTCCAACACGCTTGGAGTATTCTTAAGCTGCTGCAGTGCGAGCGGCAATTCATTCTCGGCAATCGCGAATTGCTCCCGAATTTCCACTGGCGCAGTCTTGTAGTTCAGCCCAACAGCTAGAATATGCATATAGGATCACCTGCCTTTCCTTTAGTCTCGTCCATTATAGCACAGTTCGACAAATCCGCATGGACGTAAATTTGTATAATTTATGAAAGCAACCCTTGCCTGCTTCGTCTTCATACACTGCCGACCCGTGCAAATGTTTGTTTTTTATTATAGCACGGTCTCTCTGTTTCCGGGAGCTATCTATCTTCTATTTTTCTTATAATTCGACGCAAATATACTTATAAATCCGACCTGATTATAAACAAAATGGCCATGGACATATGTCCATGGCCGTTTTGTTTATTTATTTTACCAATACCGCCTGTTTGATTTCCGGTTCAACAACCGACATTTCACCCAAGCCGCGAATCAGTTTTTTGGCATACGTTTTCTCCGGCTTCAATACAGAAACCAAGTAATCGATCGCCAGTTGAGGATCTACTGTCTCCCCGCAGGTATAGCAATCAATAGCTGCGAATCCTCTCTCAGGATACGTGTGAATCGAGATATGGCTTTCTGACAGCATTACAAGTACCGTTGCCCCTTGAGGCTCGAATTGTTTGGCTTGCACCGACAGCACTGTGGCACCGCAAGCTTCAGCGGCCTCTACCATATGTGCTTGCAAGAACTCTGCGTTGTTCAAAAACTCAAAGTTCACACCCCAAGTATCTACAGCAACGTGTCTTCCGAAAGTTGAATATTCCATCTTTCGGCCCCCCTTCCTAGGAATAAAATTGTTGGATTTCATCCGCTAGGACCTACGTCATTCACTTCTCGAGGGAATCGCGCTCTCTCGCAACATCCACATGTCCTGAGTGAATCCTGGTTCCTATATTGTTTTCAACGAAAATAAAAATAACATCTATCGGGCAGAATTGCAATAGTTTTTTTTGGGACACGCCCAAAAACTAAGCCGGGCCGTTGCTCCGCTACTCACTGTATTCGCGTTCAAGGCCGATGGTGCTTGTATTTATGCAAAAAAGAGCCCCTTGCCTCGGCAAAGGACCCGCGTATTTTAATAAAAATTTAACAATCCGTTAAGCTTCCAGCACAAACAAGCGGTGTGTCAGCCGGGTTAATTCTGCATCGATTTCCTGCATACGCTCCGGCTCGGTAACCAAATTACGCTGATCCAGCAAAAAATCAATATCCTGCTGCACAAGTGTAATCTCCTGTTCGGCAGCCCGTTTGTTAAACAGGCGCTCCAGTTGGCCAAGCGTATCTTTGTACTCGTACACCAGCTTAATGGCGTCCTGCTTGACCTCTGTGATACGGACAACACTGCCTGCGGCATAGACGTAATCCATATGATAGCCTGTATAATGCCTTCTGACCACAGCATCCCCTTTAAAAGCGGCTACCGCTTTACGCATGGCATTCACCAGCTTCGTGCTCTTCATCCTGCATGCGCCTTCGCATACATAACGTCCATGCCTGCGCTCGAAGGCCAGCACAATTTCTTCTCCGGCATCATCGTGCAGAACAACTTCCTGACTCCCATTTTCAAAAACTTTAACTCTTTGCTGCACATTCTCTTCGGAGAACAGCTTGAATAAACGACCTAAATCGGCTTCTGATAAGTTCAAGCAGGTTTTGACGTATTCGGTCCCTAACCGCTGAGCCATAAAAATCCCTCGATTCTTATTTTTCACCCACTCTTATTATACTATAAGAAGCCTTGACATTCCTGTTTTATTTTCCTTGAAAATCAGCAAAATTTCAAAAAAATCGGATTTATCCGCGAACACCACGGGAAATTACAGTAAATCCTCGCTTTCCCGCAGCAACTTCGGGGATTCGCAGGGCTCGATGCTTACTTTTTCGGCATTCTCCCCTGCTTTACAGATTCGCACCGCCGGAAGATTGCTCCGGAACCGGAATTTTGCCGTGCACCAGCAGCTTCATCCATTGGGGAAGATGAGGGTGATCGGCCGCCTGGAGCAGCCAAATGGTCACGTGAAGCCCAGCCAATGCAAGCAATACGCTAAGCGGGAAGCCCCAGACCGGGGCGGGATGCGAAAAGAATGGAATAAGCGCCACTGCCACAATGGGCGGGGCATTCCAGTGCCAACGCCGAATCATCCAGATCGTCATCAAGCACGTCACAAAAAAAGCAGGCAGCCCCCAGTCCAGCATGTACATGATGCTGCCGAATGTGGAAGAAACAACCGCGCCTACAGATATGCGCGACACTTCCTTCATATCATATTTGCGGGTCAGGAACAAATAGCAGAACGCGCCGAGCGTCGGAAAAAAAATCATGTGCAGTGCCGGAAATTGAAGTGAAGCCCAATACGCGCCAAGCAAATACAAACTGATAATAAGCGATTTTAATACCATAAATCCCTCCGGTTTTCCTCAAAGCCTCTGCAGCAAGAGACAAATTTCTTTCATGGTACTCCTCGTTTTGGAGTGCGTCAAGAGAAAATCATAGAAATCGCATCACGTTTTATTGAATGAATCAGCCTTCACGTGATTCAAAGAAATGATTATAGCAAAAAAGCTTCCAGACCCCATTCTAATGGCGGTGGAAGCTTCTGTGTATTAGCATCGTCATGATTCTAAAACCCCCGTGCAGGCCCCCCTGCTTCCGCTGAACGGTTCCGCAGTTCAACTTGCCGGCGGCGTGCTCAAAGCGTAAAAACGGCTTATAAGAGGACACAGCCCCGCCTAGCGGCGAACTATTCCGTTTCTTCTTCAGCCAGCTTCACATGCTTGAAAATTTGTCCCCACAGCTCGTCCTTACCTAATCCAAGCTCGGAGGAGAACAGCACTACAGGGTGGTCAGCGCGGACCAGCAGTGTCTGCTTAACCTGCTTGAGCTGCTTTGGCCAGCTGTTTTTGGGCAGCTTATCGGCCTTGGTAGCGACAACACAAATCGGCAAATCGAAATGGCACAGCCAGTCGTACATCATCTGGTCGTCTTTGGACGGGGGATGGCGCAAATCGACGAGCAGCAGCACCAGCTTCAGGTGCTCGCGCGTCATTAAGTATTCCTCGATGAATTTACCCCACTTCTCGCGCTGCGCCTTAGATACGTTGGCATAGCCATACCCCGGCAAATCGGTAAAATATAAAGAGGAATTAATGCGGTAAAAGTTCAGGGTTTGCGTTTTGCCCGGCTTGGAGCTCGTCCGCGCCAGCGCCTTGCGCTGAATCATACGGTTAATAAGCGACGACTTGCCAACATTAGAACGCCCTGCCAGAGCAATCTCCGGCAAGGCATCCTCAGGATATTGGCTCGGGCCGACCGCACTAATGACAAACTCGGCTTGATCCACTTTCATCTTCGTTCACACTTTCTTGTATCGGTGTTGTGAGGAAATCGATTTCTCCGACCAGCGCATGCTCCAGTACCTGATCCATGTGGCTGACCGGAATAAAAGTCATTTCGTTTCGCACACTGTCCGGAATATCTTGCAAATCCTTTTCATTCTCCTTCGGCAGCAGCACCTTCTTGATTCCGGCCCGGTGCGCGGCCAAGGATTTCTCCTTCAAGCCGCCGATAGGCAGCACGCGGCCGCGCAGCGTAATTTCTCCGGTCATGGCCACTTCCTTGGACACCGGCATCCCGGTGAGTGAAGAAATCAGCGCTGTTGCAATCGTAATCCCGGCTGACGGTCCATCCTTCGGAATCGCTCCCTCCGGAATATGGATATGGATATCGTTCTTCTCATGGAAGTCCTCGGGGATTTTGAGCTGCGCCGCCCGGCTTCGTGTATAGCTGAAAGCGGCCTGCGCCGATTCCTTCATCACATCGCCAAGCTTGCCGGTCAGCATCAGCTTGCCGGCGCCAGGCAAGACGGTGACCTCGATAACGAGCGTATCGCCGCCAACCTCTGTCCACGCCAGACCCGTTACGGCGCCGATTTGGTCCTCCAGCTCCGCCATGCCGTACCGGAATTTGCTTGGCCCGAGATAATCGGGCACCTGCTCTGCATCAATCACGATGTGATTGCCCGGCTCCGTCACGATTTGACGCGCCGACTTCCGGCAGAGGGAAGCAACCTGCTGCTCCAGATTCCGCACACCCGCTTCACGCGTATATTCACGAATTACACGCTGAAGAGCGGCCTCCGTCACCTGCAGCTGTTCTTCCTTCAAGCCATGATCTTCCTTCTGCTTCTTGATCAAATAGTTGGAAGCAATCTGCAGCTTCTCAATCTCGGTATACCCCGGGATATAAAGCAC
This sequence comes from Paenibacillus sp. y28, assembly GCF_037137075.1. Taxonomy (NCBI): domain Bacteria; kingdom Bacillati; phylum Bacillota; class Bacilli; order Caryophanales; family Paenibacillaceae; genus Paenibacillus; species Paenibacillus sp. y28. The sequence continues at coordinate 71,452 of NZ_JBBBNV010000004.1, read as the reverse complement.
TTCCATCCGATCAAGCAGCGGCCGGGGGATATTGTGGACGGCATTGGCTGTAGTCACGAACATGACATTGGACAAATCAAACGGCAGCTCAATAAAATGATCGCTAAAAGTGCTGTTTTGCTCCGGGTCCAGAACCTCCAGCAGCGCGGCCGCTGGATCTCCCCGGAAATCCATCGCCATTTTGTCAATTTCGTCAAGGAGAAAGACCGGATTATTCGTCCCGGCGCTCTTCATCCCTTGAATTACGCGTCCGGGCATCGCGCCGACATACGTTCTGCGGTGACCGCGAATCTCGGCCTCATCCCGCACCCCGCCCAGAGAAATCCGGATAAACTTGCGGTTAAGCGAGCGGGCAATAGAACGGGCGATGGATGTTTTACCGACTCCCGGCGGCCCGACAAGGCAAAGTATAGGCCCTTTTAGCTTCTTAACGAGCTGCTGAACCGCCAAGTACTCCAGCACGCGCTCCTTCGGCTTCTCCAGACCGTAGTGATCCTCATTCAGAATGACTTCGGCATTGTGGATATCCAGGTCGTCGAAGGTTTTGTTTGTCCACGGCAGCGCAAGCAGCCAGTCGATATAATTGCGGATAACCCCGCCTTCAGCCGACGTCGCCGGCATTTTCTCAAGACGGTCAATCTCCTTTTCGACCTTTTCCCGCACTTTGTCCGGCATCTGAGCCTCTTCAAGCTGCGATCGCAGCTCCTCAACCTCACCGGCGCGGCCTTCCTTGTCGCCAAGCTCCTTCTGAATCGCCTTCATCTGCTCGCGGAGATAGTACTCCTTCTGGGTTTTCTCCATTTGCTTTTTGACGCGCTGGCTGATTTTGCGTTCCAGCTCCAGCACCTCGCGCTCATTGTTCAGCATGGCCAGAAGCTTCTCCAGACGTTCCCGAACGCCGAAGGTTTCCAGGATTTCCTGCTTATCTTTGATTTTTAAAGGAAGATGGCTGCAGATCACATCAGCCAGCCTGCCCGGCTGATCAATGTCCATGACGGCAGCCATCGTTTCCGGCGTTACTTTTTTGGACAAATTGATATACTGCTCGAACTGGCTAAGCACACTGCGCATCAGCGCATGAATTTCGGGGGCCGCTGTTTCTTCCTCATGCAGCTCCTTGACCATGACCTCATAATATTCGTCATTCGCGGCAAATTCCACGATTTCGGCTCTTGTGATGCCTTCCACGAGAACACGGATGGTTCCATTCGGCAGCTTCAGCATTTGCCTGATTTTGGAAATGGTCCCGACTCGATAAATGTCTTCCCGGGTGGGCTCCTCAATATTAATTTCAGATTGGGAGCAGAGGAGTATCAAGCTGTCCTCCACCATCGCCCTCTCCAGCGCCTTGACCGATTTCTCCCGGCCGACATCCAGATGGAGTACCATACTCGGATAGACAAGCAGCCCGCGAAGCGGCAGCAGAGGCAGTTTCCGTGCCCTATTTCTGTTTGGTCCCATGTCCAGCACCTCCAACGACTCTTCTTGCGGTGTTTCCATTGTATCAAATGTTGACCATAAAAACCAATGGACCCCTCCGCCGCCCGCGGAATCTATTCCGGCTTGGCCATCTGAAGCGGTACGGCGGAGGCTGTCGCAGGCAGCTGCAGCTCAGGGCTCACACCCGAGCTTACATCCTGCTGCGTAGGCTCAATGCCTAAAGCATGATATAGCGCTTCCTCTACGGAATCAACCGGGATGACATCCACTCCGTGAATGCCGCTGAATATCTCCTGCCAATTCTCACGCGGGATAATAACACGAGTCGCTCCGGCCTGCAGAGCCGCCTCAACCTTCGCAACAACGCCTCCGACCGGCTTTACCTTGCCATGAATGCTGATTTCACCGGTCATAGCGATTTTGTTGTCCACCGGAATGCCTCGCATGGCGGAAGTAATGGCGGTCGCCATGGAAATACCGGCCGACGGACCATCAATCGGAATCCCCCCGGGAAAGTTGATGTGCAAATCATAGTTTTGAGGGTCCATATGCAGCCGGCGTAAAACAGTAAATACATTTTCGATGGAGCCCCGGGCCATACTTTTGCGGCGCAGGGTTTTGGACCCGCCCCCCAGCTCCTCTTCATCAACTACACCTGTTATGGTGTATTTTCCTTCTCCAGGAGCTGACCTTGTCGCAGTCACCTCGATTTCCAGCAAGGTTCCCATGTTCGGCCCATAGACAGCCAGTCCGTTTACCAGCCCGATTTGCGGCGCGGACGGAATCTTCTTCTCCGGTCTTGGAGCCAGTTGACTGCTATTGACGACCCATTCGACATCGGCGGCGGTCAGCTCTTCACGATGCTCGGAGATGGCAAGCCCGGCCGAAAGCTGAATGATGTTTACCGCTTCCCGCCCATTCGTCGCATATTTCTTTACGACATCAATCGCGGCCCGGTTCGGGCGGAAGCCGATTTTGTACACTGCATTTTCTGCAATTTGGCCAATCTCGCCCGGAAGCAGCGGACGGAAAAAGATTTCCATGCACCGGGATCGGATTGCAGGCGGAATTTCCTGCGGCGTGCGTGTCGTCGCACCTACAAGACGGAAGTCGGCCGGAAGCCCGTTTTGAAAAATATCGTGGATGTAGCCGGGAATATTGCCATCCTCGGAATTATAGTAGGCGCTCTCCAAAAACACCTTGCGGTCCTCCAGCACCTTCAATAATTTATTCATTTGGACCGGATGCAATTCACCGATTTCGTCAATAAACAGCATTCCCCCATGCGCCTTGGTGACAGCGCCGGGTTTGGGCTGAGGAATACCTGCTACCCCCATCGCTCCCGCCCCTTGATAAATCGGATCATGCACAGATCCAATTAAAGGATCGGCAATTCCCCGCTCGTCAAAACGGGCCGTTGTCGCATCAATCTCGGTAAATTTGGCATCTCCCTTAAACGGGGAAGCGGGGTTGCGCTTGGCCTCCTCCAAAACTACGCGGGCCGCTGCGGTCTTGCCGACTCCGGGCGGGCCATAAATAAGCACATGCTGCGGATTAGGTCCGCAAAGTGCGGCCTTCAGCGCTTTGAGCCCTTCCTTCTGGCCGACGATATCCTGCATGGTTGAAGGCCGTGTCCGTTCGGATAACGGCTTGGTCAGCGAAATGGAACGAAGCTTCCGGAGCTTATCCATCTCCTTCTTCGATTCCCGGTCCACCGCCGTCCGGTTCGTCTGCTGGTTGCGCAGCAAATTCAAAAAGTAAAGGCCGATTACTACAGCAAAAAACACCTGGATGATCATCAGTACCACATTCAGGCTCATCCTACACTCCTCCTCGAATCAATCATACATGCCATTATTCCCCTTTCCTTCCGGCATTAACCCGTTCATCCCAACTTTTCAAGGCGGATTCATTCAGGCAGGTAGTGGAAGCCCAAAGCGTGATGAACGGGCGGGTTTTGGTTCATTCTATACAGTGTGTTGAATAGGGAGGCGGCAACCGCCAATAAGCGCCACAGGAGTTGACCTGTATTGAAACCATTCGTTAGGGCTCGTCTGCTGATGTATTTGGGACTATTCGCGCTGCTGTTCATCGCAGCAGCACCGGTAAACACGGCCTCCGCCGCGCCTGCCGGACTTCTGTATCCAACCGCCGATGTGCTGATCGACGCCGGTCACGGAGGTGTGGACGGCGGATGCACCTTCAGTGACATTCTGGAGAAGGACATCAATCTGGCAGTCGCACAAAAGCTGTATGCCCATCTCCGCGCCCAAGGCTGGAACCCCGTGCTGAACAGAACCGGAGATTACGCCTTGAGCGAGGAGAATCACTGGGCCAAGGCTTCGCGCCACAACCGGGATTTAGCCCAGCGGAAGCTGGCGGCGGACTCGCTTCAGCCCCGGATGCTGGTCAGCCTTCATGTCAACTGGTCGAAGCGAAAAAGCGCGAACGGGCCGGTCGTACTGTATCAGTATACGCAGCCCAGCTACATGCTTTCGCTTCTGCTACAGCAGCGCTTGAACACGCTGTATAAAACGAACGAGACCGTGCAATATGGCAAGCCTTATTATTTGTTAAACCGGACCCGGATTCCGGCCGTTATTGTTGAGCTTGGATTTATTAGCAATGCCAGAGACCGGAACTTCCTGACGACAGCCCACGGCCAGGACGCTCTAGCCGAGGTCCTGGCCGACGGAATTAACGGGTATTTGCTTCTTTTTGACTCGCCGCGGTCTTGATGAGCTCCGATACATGTCCGAGCTTGGCCAGCTTGCTTAACGCTTCGGCTTCCTGCAGGATGGCCGCGGACGTAATTTTTCCGGGCGGTCCGACGTGACCGATGATGACAGCGCGATCGTGATCGGTAATAAACTGCTTCAGCTTGCGCATCTGCTTTTGCACATGGGCCGTCGTATACTGGGAATCGAAAAACAGCTCGTTTTCAATATACGGGACCCCAAGCTCGCGGGAAACGGAGGCGACGACACTTTTTTCCGTTGTTCGGCTGTCCAAATAAAAAAGCCCCTTTTCCTTGCACACTTCCAGAACAAGGCGCATCACTCTCGGGTCGGCTGTAGCCTTGGAGCCCATGTGGTTGTTCATCCCTACCGCATAAGGCACTTCTTCAATGGCTCCAAGCACACGGCGGCGAATTTCGTCATCGCTTAAATCCGTTGTAATGGCCTGCGGCCCAAGCCAGCTGCGTTTGCCCTTCATCGGCTCCATCGGCAAATGTACAATCACCTCATGGCCGACCCGGTGCGCCCACTCCGCATCCCGGCGGCTTGTAGGAAGAAAAGGCATAACCGCTACTGTCAGCGGCACGGGCAGCTCCATCATCTCCTTGGTACCCTGCATATCGTTGCCGAAATCATCAATTACAATCGCCAGCCGCTTGGCAGGAAGCGATTGCTGCTCCTGATTCTCCTCCGGGGCTTGCACAGCCTGCACCGGCTGAGCCACCAAACCGCTTCCACTCCACAAAAATGCCAGCAACACAGCGCACAGCAGCAGCCTGCGTGTCCGCATCTACAACACTCTCCTTCGTCTGCATGTAAACATCGCACTGGAAGTAGTATCCGTCTATTTCACCGAAATATCCCCGAAAATGACATGCTGGGCATAAAAAAACCGAAGCATTCGGAAACAGCCTGCTGTTTCCAAATGCTTCGGTTTTTATCCATGCTTTCATAAGCGCACGCTGCGAACGAAGCAGCGCTCGCCCCATTGGCAGCAGCCGTGAGATCGCACGCGCGCAGCTCCCAGCGCGCGGTGTTTCGCTGCATGACGGCGGTCGGTCTTTAATAACCGCCACGAATATAATCATGCACCTGCTGCTTGTAAAACAAGCGCAGCCGGTCCTGCTCCGCCGCCGTAAAGCTCGGCACGTTCATCGCACTCAGATTGTCTTCGATTTGAGCCGTGTTTTTAAAGCCCGGAATAACACATGTAATTTGCTCCTGATCCAAAATCCAGCGCAGTGCCGCACGCGCCATGCTGCCCCGCCCCTCGGCAATCCAGGCCAGCTCCCTGCTGAGCTGTACGCCCTTCTCAAAAGGAAGGCCGCCAAAGGTTTCCCCCACATTAAAGCTGTCTCCGTTACGGTTATAATTGCGGTGATCGCTGGCCGCAAAGGTATCGGTTTCCTTGAATTTGCCGGTAAGCAGCCCACTGGCAAGCGGCAAGCGTACAAGGATGCCTGCTCCTTGGGCGTGCGCGGCAGGAAGCAGCTCATCCAAGGGCTTTTGACGAAGAAGATTAAAAATAACCTGCAGCGCCTTCACGTTCGGGTTACGCAGGCATACAAGCCCTTCCTCTACAGTTTCCACACTGACGCCGTAGCTCCTTATTTTACCCTCGGCCTGCAGCTTATCCAGCACCTCGAAAACATGACCAGCCTCCAAAATGGCAAGCGGAGGACAATGAATTTGATACAAATCAATCCGTTCCCGCTTCAGACGCTTGAGGCTTGCTTCACAATAAGCTCTGACCGCAGCTTCGCTATAGGTCGCAGGATCATGAATATCCCCTTGGCGGCAAAACTTCGTGGCAATGTGGATGTCGTCCTCGCATCCCTTCGTCGCTCTGGCAAGCAGCTCTTCGCTATGCCCGCTGCCGTATACATCGGCGGTGTCAAAAAAATTGACTCCAGCCTCTATGGCCCGCGCCAAACCCGCAAGCGATTCCTCATCATTCACCTGTCCCCAGGATCCACCGATCGCCCATGTGCCGAAGCTGATCTCGCTCACATTCATGCCGGTTGTGCCTAGTGCTCTGTATTTCATTGTTAGTATCCTCCCCTGCCTTCATATAGAAACAGCAGCTTCATCCACACTTGCGCGCTGGAGAAGCTGCCTGCTGTTTAGTGCTTACGCCCCGGAATTACTCCTGTCCGGTCGTATTCCACTACAATTGCATCAATTTCTTTTTTCAGTTCGTTCAGCAGATCCGCTTCGGGCACTTTACGAATCATTTCGCCATAGCGGAACAGCAAGCCTTCGCCTCGCGCACCGGCAATGCCGATATCTGCCTCGCGTGCTTCACCTGGTCCATTCACCGCGCAGCCGAGAACGGAAACCTTAATCGGCACCTTCAGCTTGGAGATGTACTCCTCAACCTCATTGGCCACCGAGAACAAGTCAATATCCAGACGGCCGCAGGTCGGGCAGGATACAAGCGTCGCCGCGTTCGTGATCAAACCGAAGGTTTTGAGCAGCTCGCGGGCCACCTTAATTTCTTCTACCGGGTCAGCGCTAAGCGAAATACGCATCGTCGAACCAAGACCCATGGACAGCAGGGCGCCCATGCCTGCAGCGCTTTTGACTGCGCCAGTAAACAATGTCCCGGCCTCTGTGATTCCAAGGTGAAGCGGGTAGTTAAACTTCTCCGCCGCCTTCGTATACGCTGCTATCGCCATCGGAACGTCGGAGGCTTTCAGCGAGACAATAATGTCATGGAAATCCAGCTCCTCCAGCACCCCGATATGGAACAGCGCGCTTTCCACCATGGCCTCCGGGGTCGGATAGCCGTATTTCTCCAGCAGATGATTCTCCAGAGATCCGGCATTGACACCAATCCGGATTGGAATGCCGCGTTCCTTGCAGGCCTTGACAACCGCTTCGACCCGCTCACGGCGGCCGATGTTGCCCGGATTAATGCGTACCTTGTCAATACCGTTCTCAATAGCTGCCAGCGCCAAACGGTAGTCAAAATGAATATCGGCTACGAGCGGGATATGGATTTGCTTCTTAATCTCCTTAATCGCTTCCGCCGCTTCTTTGTTGTTTACCGTCACGCGGACAATTTGACAGCCGGCTTCCTCTAAACGAAGAATCTCCGCTACAGTCGCCTTCACATCGGCTGTCTTGGTTGTACACATACTTTGCATGATAACTTCATTGCTGCCACCGATGGTGACGTCCCCTACGCGTACCGGTCTCGTCTCCGTTCTATGGAACATGCTTGTCTCTCCCATGAACCCAAAACATCCTCCGAAAGGAGGTCCGGAATGGAACAACACGAACGGAGGCTGTCTGGGTTTTGTTTTATTTCATGAACCGCCTGAAATCAGGCGCTCTCTTCTTTTTTCTTGCTTGACTTGCCTTCCTTCGCCTTTAGCTCCGGAACGACCTTATCTTGAACGACTTCCTTCGTAATGAGGCAGGTTTGCACATCATCACGCGAAGGGGCTTCGTACATAATCTCAAGCATAATCCCCTCAATAATCGCGCGCAGGCCGCGTGCTCCCGTGTTGCGTTTAATCGCTTCCTTGGCGATGGCTTCCAGCGCCTCGGCATCGAACTCCAGCTTCACGTTATCCATCTCGAGCATTTTTTGGTACTGCTTGACGAGCGCGTTTTTGGGCTCAGTCAAGATACGCACCAGCGCCGCTTCATCCAGCGGCTCCAGGGATGAGATGACCGGCAGACGTCCGACAAACTCCGGAATCAAACCGAATTTCAGCAAATCCTCCGGAAGCACCATGGACAAATATTCGCCCGGCTTCAAATCCGCCTTCATGCCATCCGCGCTGAAGCCGATGACTTTTTTACCGATACGGCGTTTAATAATCTGCTCCAGGCCGTCAAATGCCCCGCCGCAAATAAACAAAATGTTCGTGGTGTCGATTTGAATGAATTCCTGGTGCGGATGCTTGCGCCCGCCTTGTGGTGGAACAGATGCTACCGTGCCTTCCAAGATTTTGAGCAGCGCCTGCTGCACGCCTTCACCCGACACATCGCGAGTGATGGAAGGATTCTCGGATTTGCGGGCGACTTTATCGATTTCGTCGATATAGATAATACCGCGCTCCGCTTTCTCCACATCATAATCCGCCGCTTGAATCAGCTTCAGCAGAATGTTCTCGACGTCTTCGCCTACATAACCGGCCTCTGTCAAAGAAGTCGCATCTGCGATGGCGAACGGCACGTTGAGGATTTTGGCCAGCGTCTGGGCCAGCAGCGTCTTCCCGCTTCCCGTAGGTCCGACCAGGATGATGTTGCTCTTTTGGAGCTCCACGTCTTCCAGCTTCGTTTGAGAGTTAATACGTTTGTAATGATTGTAGACAGCTACCGCAAGCGATTTCTTCGCTTGTTCTTGTCCGATGACATATTGGTCAAGAATGCCTCGGATATCCTTCGGCTTCGGTACATCCTTAAGATCAAGCTCTTCCTCATGTCCGAGCTCCTCTTCTACAATCTCGGTACACAGCTCGATGCATTCGTCACAAATATATACGCCTGGACCGGCCACAAGCTTACGGACCTGCTCCTGGGATTTACCGCAGAAAGAGCATTTCAATTGCCCTTTTTCATCGTTGAACTTGAACATTGGATCACTCCTTACTTTTGGTCAATTCGAGTGATGACCTGATCGATTAATCCGTATTCTTTGGCCTCTTCGGCACTCATGAAGTAGTCGCGATCCGTATCGCGTTCGATTTTCTCGTACGGTTGACCGGTGCGGTCCACATAAATATCATTGAGCTTTTTCTTTGTTTTAATAATCCAGTCGGCGTGGATTTTGATATCCGTCGCCTGACCGCGCACACCGCCAAGCGGCTGGTGAATCATGACCTCGCTGTTCGGCAATGCAAACCGCTTCCCCTTGGCGCCGGCCGTCAGGAGCAAGGAGCCCATGCTGGCGGCAAGCCCTACACATATGGTGGACACATCAGGCTTGATGAACTGCATCGTGTCGTAAATTCCCATGCCCGCCGTTACAGAGCCACCCGGGGAGTTGATATAGAGGTGAATGTCTTTCTCAGGGTCCTGTGCGGCTAGAAAAAGAAGCTGCGCAATGACCAGGTTTGCTACATCGTCGTCGATGGCACTGCCCAAAAAGATAATACGGTCTTTGAGCAGCCGCGAGTATATGTCATAGGAGCGTTCGCCTCGACTTTCCTGTTCGACTACCATAGGAATCAGATTCATCCGTCCACCCTCATTTCCATCAAAAAGTTACAGAGCACTTCATCTTGTATTTTAACATGTTTACATCCGGATGTCATTTTTATACCCATTGTATGTGCGGATGCTAAAAACGATGTTCAGCCGGGACAGCCTGCATGACTATTTTCCCCGAAATGAACAAAATTGTTCCTGAGAAAGCGTTATGTATTTCAATTATTTTGAACTGCTCCCTGCGCCTGTGATAAAAGCTTCGCCGCCCTGAATGATTCAGGACGGCGACAGGGGCAAATAAACGCAGCCTTAAGCAGCGCTGACTACTTTGCTTTGCTCAACCAGGTAGTCAACTGTTTTACGGACAGTCAGCTCTTGGCGGAGGTCTTCAATGTTTCCGTTTGCTGTAAAAATGGAGCGCAGCTCTTCAGCAGAACGTTGGTATTGGGCAGCCAGCTTCTCCAGCTCAGCAGTAAGATCCTCATCGGAGGCTGTAATGCCTTCAGCTTTGGCGATTGCTTCCAGAACCAGGTTGTTGCGAACGCGAACTTCAGCGTCGCCTTTCATTTGATCACGAAGCTGCGCTTCGGATTGGCCGGTGAATTGGTAGTACATTTCCAGCGTCATACCTTGCATTCTCAGACGGTTGGAGAAGTCGCGCACCATGTAGCCGATTTCGGTTTCAATCATCGCTTGCGGGACGTCAACCTTTGCGTTAGCAACGGCTTTGTCAACGACAGCAGCTTCTTTTGCGCCTTTAGCTTCCTGCTCTTTGCGATTTTTCAGCTTGCTTGTGATATCTTGCTTGAATTCGTCGAGCGTATCGAATTCGCTTGCGTCTTTAGCAAACTCATCGTCAAGCTCAGGCAGGTTTTTGGCTTTGATGCTGTTTACTTTTACTTTGAAGGTTACTTCTTTGCCTTTGAGGTTCTCGGCTTGGTAATCTTCCGGGAACGTGACTTGAATTTCTTTTTCTTCAGCAATGCTCATGCCCACAACTTGATCCTCGAAGCCCGGGATGAAGCTGCCGGATCCAAGCTCAAGAGAGTGGTTCTCGCCTTTGCCGCCTTCGAATGCAACGCCGTCAAGGAAGCCTTCGAAATCAATCACAGTTACATCGCCAAGCTGCGCTGCGCGGTCTTCAATAACAACCAGCTCCGCATGGCGCTGCTGCAGACGATTCAATTCAGCTTGAACTTCTTCGTCTGTTACTTCAGCGGATGCTTCTTCAACTTCAAGGCCTTTGTACTCGCCAAGCTCAACTTCAGGCTTTACGGTAACAGTGGCTTTAAATTTAAAAGCTTCGCCCTTGGAGAATTGATCGATTTCAATGTCAGGACGGTCAACCGGCTCGATGCCAGTTTCTTTAACTGCTTCGGAATATACTTCAGGAAGCAAAATATCGATTGCATCTTGGTACAGGCTTTCGATACCATATTTGCGCTCAAAAATCGGGCGCGGCACTTTCCCTTTGCGAAAGCCCGGCACGGTCGCTTTTTGAGAAACTTTTTTGAATGCCTTGTCCAGTGCAGTATTGACTTTCTCAGCGCCGACTTCTACAGTCAGGACAGCTTGATTGTTCTCTATCTTTTCCCAGGTTGCTTTCATGTTATACGTTCCCCTCCAAAAATTTTCGGTCAGCGATGGACACTCATCTGCCATTATAACCATTACATTATATCACAAAACAAATGCATTTCAAGGACAGGCTGTAAACAGCAGCCCGGCCCGAAAAATACCCCGAATCCGGCAATTTTCATTCCTGTTTCTTCTTGGATTATAGGGCTATAGACAGGAACAGCTTTTCGTTTGTGGTCATTCAAAGCCAGGAAAGCTCATTAGCTGCTGCCGTGCAAACGAACGCATCACGCCGACGGCCTGCTCCCACAGTATGCTGCTTCCGGCAACCCCATACATATCCTGCAGCTCCTGCTCCTCGGCTGTACCGAAGACGGATTGCTGCAAAACCAGGTGAAAGGCCCCTGCCCAAATATCCGTTTCCTGCTCGGTTTGCGCGCTCATCCGGTAATAAAGCTCCGTCCCGTAAATAAATATCAGGAAATCCTTCCAGGTCTCCAAGGCGAAATAGGCCAGAGTAGGCTGGCTGCTTTCACTCACCGACTGGATGCGCTCCATAACCTTGGACAGCATGAGAGGATAATCCTGCTCATGCAGCGGCGTTTCTTCGATTTCCACCTCAATCATCCCTTCAAATTTGGGCAGCCTCAACGTTCCTGATCCCCCAAGCTGACGAAGCGTTTGCAGCGCCTTGAATTGAACGACCGGCAGCAGCTTCACCTGTTGAATCCATAGCAGCAGCTCTTCCATAATTTCATGCTCACCTATGTAAGACAGCTGTTCCAGCGCAAGCAGCTGTTTGTCTGGCGACCCGCTCCTCAGCATGGTCATTAGCCGATCGGCATAACCGGGGTCGGCCATAGCCTGCCGCTGAATCTCCTGTCTATGCAGGACGGCCTCGGACAGCTCGGCATCCTCTGCCTCCTCCTGATCCTTCTCTGCGCTGCGGACCTGTCTTTGCTGCACGGTCCCCAGCATGGACGTTTCCAGCCATTCCAGCAGCGCCCCCCACTCCTCGTGCAGTCTCGGGTCATCAGACCGGCATCCAAGCAGAAAACGCAGAACACTTGCCGCCTTGGCATACTGCTCCGTTTCCAGCAACCGGGTTAATTCGATTTGATAATAATCGACTGTTTTGGGCAGCAGCACCACATTGCTTTGTCCCGGCTCCATCACGTACATCCTCCTTCAAATTCTAATCGCACAGCGCCTCTAATAGTTTGAAAATTACGAATATAAAAAAGGCGGGTTCAGGTAGTTGCATTTTCTCTCTCTCCTGTGATATTATAACTCATGCTTCTCCAAAAATAGCAAGCAGCACTTATTCCGGTGCGGGTGTAGTTCAATGGTAGAACTCCAGCTTCCCAAGCTGGTGGCGTGGGTTCGATTCCCATCACCCGCTTTGTCCCTAGTATGTCCCAGTAGCTCAGCAGGATAGAGCAACGGCCTTCTAAGCCGTCGGTCGGGGGTTCGAATCCCTCCTGGGACGTTTGTTAGAAGTTTAAAAAGAAACCCTGAAACCCTGGATATGATAAGGATTTCAGGGTTTCTTTTTTTGTACTCGTCGCTTGTAAACCGCAACGTGTATATCATCAAAGCCCCCCGCCTCCTATCGCTCCGTTTTGAAATAAGTCCGGAATGCCCAAACAAATGAAGGCTGCTTTTAATACCATAACACTGTAGCATACACCATGACAAAGGGGTTGGAGAAATGTCAGGTCTCGTTGGCGGAGCTTTCACAAACACTGGGACGATCTTGGTCTTGTTTATCCTTTTGATAATTGTTCTCTGTAGCTGTGGGATTTTCGGGTTGAAATAACGGCTAAAATCGCTCGCGGGCCCCTGAGAAACAGGGGCTTTTTTTATTTTCAAGCCGCTTCAATGCCCTGCCGCAAGCCGGAAAAGCCGTCATACTCCGCACGCGCGCAGCTCCCAGCGCGCGGTGCTTCGCTGCATGACGGCGGTCGGTCGACCACGATTACATACTTTCTTTTTCATCGACATCCTTTTTACACAAAAACCGACTGCTGCTGCAAGCTGCGAGTTTGCTTGTCTCCTGCCCGTTTCAAAGAGTGTGCCTGCAATCCCCTCCCTTTTGACCGGAAGACCATTTGATCCAAGAAAAGCAATTAAGCTATGATAGCCTATGGATGTATAAAATTCATGAAAGTAGGGTAGGCATGGAACAGCTTATACTTTGGTTCAAGTATTTCTTGCTTGGCGTTGTTCAAGGGGTAACAGAGCCAATACCGGTCTCCTCCAGCGGCCACTTGATTATTGCCCAGAAGCTGCTTGGCGTGGAACAAACCGGGCTTGGCTTTGAAATTTTGACGAATACGGCGTCGCTGCTGGCTATCATTTATATTTACCGCGCGGATATTACTCGTCTTCTTGTAAACGGCATCGGCTACGTCCGTACAGGCAAGGCTGAATATAAAGCGGATTTCCGTTTTATTTGGTACGTAGTCATTGGCACGGTTCCTGCTGTCGTTATCGGACTGCTGTTCAAGGATCAAATCGAAGCTTATTTCGCCTCGGTTCGTACGGTAGCCGTTTCTTTGCTGGTCACCGGGGTAGCGCTCTGGCTCATCCGTAACCTTCGCGGACGCAAGCAGGACCGCGATTTGTCGGCCAAAGACGCTTTATTGGTCGGTCTTGCACAAGCGGTCGCCCTGATTCCCGGCATCAGCCGTTCGGGGGCAACCGTTATCTCCTCCATTGCGGTAGGGATGAAGCAGGATACAGCGCTGCGTTTTTCTTTTATGCTGTATATTCCGGTGAGCCTAGGCGGGCTTGTTCTGGGCGCATCCGATATGATGCATGATCCGAACCGCGCAGCCTTGCTTGTTCCGTATCTCATTTCCTTTATCGTTACGCTGTTCGTGACCTATTTCGCCATGAAATGGTTTATGAACATCATGGCAAGAGGGAACCTCAAATACTTCGCTTACTACTGCTTCGTCGCAGGCATCCTGCTTCTGTGGCTGCTGTAGCTCCAGGATAAGGCGGCTTGCGTTTCCTAAATTGTCTGCACATGCACAAAGCAGCCTCCAGCCCGGCTTAAAGCCAGGCATGGCGGCTGTTTTTTCATCCTATTTGAAGTGAGCGATGAGCGATGACATGAATTGGTCTACAAATCGGTCTGCCTCCGCAGCAGCGAACGCTTGATTATTTATAGAAGAAATTCGCTTTTTATGGATATTTCTGGTGCTTACATCGGCATTCATCCGGCTGCTATCCACAATCTCCCCAATGCCGTGCTGAGGTCATGAATGCTTCAATCAGAGGTAAACGGCCCTGGCGGCTTCCTGTCAGGAAGGATACCCCTTCATCCAGCAGCCCGTCATACAGGCACGGAAGAGGAGCTGCCTTCCGCAGCCAGCCGCTCAGCCAATACGCCGCCATCGCTCCTCCCGCAGCTCTTTCGGGCATCATGTTAAGCTATCACCGAAATCAACAAATAAATATATGCCGGGAGTACTGGCGGTATAAGCTCTTATTCAGTAAAATAAAAGAGCCTCACTCCTTAAATTTGCAGGCGATGTACCCATTTTTTTACGAAATTAAGGTTAAAATTGTCGGTTTACGAAACCGTTTCTTCCTGAAGCTCGTAGAAGATAGCATGGGACATTATAGAATGGAGACACGTGTATGCCGACAAACAGTTTTTTTCAAAGCAAAGGTTTTCAACGGCTTCTTATTATGGCTTTTATTGTGCTTGTACTGTTCGGTCTTCAAAGCGTACTGAATCTGATTCTGATTACGTTCATCTTTACATACCTCATGAACCGGCTGGAGACCACCTTAACCGGCTGGATTCAACGCTGGTTCCCCATAAACCGCAAGATCGTCGTTATTTTCCTGTACGTCGTTGTGGTTGCCAGCATCGGCATCGGATTATACCGGTATTTCCCCAAAATCGTTATGCAAATCACTCAGCTGGTGAAGCTCATCAACGAGTTCTACCGGCACCCGCCGCAGGATAATGAATGGCTCGCTTATCTCTCCAACGCCATGAAGGATGTCGGAGCGTCCAAGTATATGAATCAGGGCCTCGATTTGCTGTACCGGTATGCGACCAATATCGGGAAGCTGAGTGTGAACATCCTGATTTCACTGATTTTGAGCTTGTTCTTTTTACTGGAGAAGGGCCGCATTATCGCCTTTACCTCCCAATTCAAGACAAGCAAGGTCGTAGCCATTTATGAGGAGCTGGAGTACTTCTGCAGCCGCTTCGTGCGTTCGTTCGGCAAGGTAATTGAAGCGCAGTTCCTGATCGCCATCACCAATTGTATCTTATCCGTCATTGCTTTATGGCTGATGGGCTTCCCGCAGCTGCTGGGCCTGGGGCTTATGATTTTTCTGCTCGGGCTCATTCCTGTGGCGGGCGTCATTATCTCGCTCATTCCCCTGTGTACAATTGCTTACACGCTGGGCGGCATGACCCAGGTCATTTATGTCATCGTCATGATCGTCGTCATTCACGCCTTGGAAAGCTACATGCTGAATCCAAAGCTGATGTCGTCCAAAACCAATTTGCCGGTTTTTTATACTTTTATCGTGCTGGTGCTGTCGGAGCATTTCCTCGGAATCTGGGGCTTGATTATCGGTATCCCAATCTTCATGTTCCTGCTGGATGTGCTTGGCGTAACCCGACTTGAGAAAAAAGAACCGGCGTAATCCGGGACAAACCTCTTCACTCCTTACAGGCGGCTGGATTCATTCCGGCCGCCGTTTCTTTTTTCTACACTATCTTTGAAAGTATATTCACCGCCATGATGATCAACGAGGAAAATCTGTATTCTTCCCTACCGATAAATGATACACTGGAATGTATACATAGCTCCTTACTTCCATTACCATTTTGTTATGAGGTGAAGCCTGATGATTCAAGTAGATGCAGCAAGAAAGGCTCAGCTAAGCTATATCGGCTTATCGGACGAGGATTTGTCACTGCTTCGTTCCTATCGGGACTTGTTCTACTCCATTACCAATACGGTGGTGGATGAGCTCTATAGCAGAGTGATGCAGGTTCCATGCCTGGCTGAAATCATCGGAGAACACAGTACCATTGATCGGCTGAAGGAGACGCAGCGCTGGTATTTTCGAACGATGGTTGAAGGGGTGATCGATGCCGAATTTATTGAGCGGCGTATTGCAATCGGCAAGGTGCATTCCCGGATTGGCCTGACGACGGACTGGTATCTCGGCACCTATATGCTGTATCTGGATATCGCCTCCTCCAAGCTTCGCAGTGCGGAGCAGGAGAAATGGCCCCATCTCGTCTTTGCCTTGAGCAAAATGTTTAATTTCGACTCCCAGCTCGTGCTTGAAGCCTATGAGCAGGATGAAAAGGCCAAAATTCAACGTATGGCGGATGAGCGTCACACGATGCTGGAAACGATCAACGCAGCGGTTCAGGACCTCGCCAAAATGATGGTCGAGCTGAATAACAGCAGTACAGCCGTATCCGAAACCGCGGAGCAAACGGCAGAGCTGCAGGAGAGCTCAAACCGGAAAGTGCAGGGTCTATACACCCAGATTCAAGAGATCGACGAGATGGGCTCTATGATGCGTGAAATGTCCGATCAAACTCATCTTATCGGACTTAATGCAGCCATCGAGGCCGCACGGGCCGGGGAAAGCGGTCGAGGCTTTGAGGTGGTCGCCAATGAAATCCGCAAGCTCGCTTCCCGTTCCAGGGACTCCCTGGAAACGATTCAGGCCAAGCTCAGCGAAATCAGCAGTATTCTGGATGACGTCAAAAAATACAGTGAGCAAACGACTAAATATTCACGAGATCAAGCGGAAAGCTCGAAGGAGCTCGCGTCCTTTGTCAGCATGATCGAAACGGTGACTCAGGAGCTGGAGGCCGTGAATGAAGCGGCGGTATCCACCCGGCACAACTGAGGAGGACCGCGGTAAGTCTGTCCCTGTAGTTACATTTCAAGGTGTGAAAAAAACCTTTCCGGCCTAAACGGCGCCTTCTGTACGCCGTTGTGCGGAAAGGTTTTTCGTAATTGCAGCCGCTTTCATACATGCAGCTCCCGGAGCCGGTACGACCTTTCCTATCCATCCGAGCCCCCTCTGATCCGCTTCAGCTTCGCCAAAGCTGCGGTACCGGATTCCAATGAAACGCGTCCGCCGCTGTCTCGCCAGCAGGGGATCGCGTGGGACAGACAATATTTGCACCCTGGACGCATACCTTAAATCATGATGAAGCGGAAAAAGCGAGAGAGAGGGTGACCGTCGATGTGCGGAATCACTGGATGGCTGGACTGGAGAAAGGATTTGACGAATTACCCCTCCATTTTGGAAAATATGACGAACACCCTGGCTGCACGCGGGCCGGACGCCTCCGGCGCCTGGCTGACGACACACTGCGCCCTGGGACACCGGCGGCTGAGTGTCATTGACCCGGAAAACGGAGCGCAGCCCATGTTGCGCGAGCATCAGGAGATTACGTACGCCATCGTCTACAATGGAGAGCTGTATAATGCGCTGGAGCTTAGAAAAGAGCTGGAGCAGCTTGGTCATTCGTTTCGGACCAATTGTGACACAGAGGTTTTGCTGGTGGCTTTCATTGAATGGGGACGGGCTTGTGTGGACCGTCTGAACGGCATTTTCGCTTTTGCAGTATGGAACAATCAGGAGCAGTCCTTGTTCATGGCCCGGGACCGTGTCGGCGTCAAGCCGTTATTCTACAGCGAGCAAAACGGAATGCTTCTGTTCGGTTCTGAGCCGAAATCCATTTTGGCGCATCCCGGGTTTGCGGCGGAAATCGATGGGGAGGGATTATCCGAGGTATTCGTTATCGGCCCGGCCCGGACACCGGGGCATGGCGTATACTGCGGCCTTCATGAGCTCAAGCCCGGGCACTGCCTGGCCTACGACCGGAACAGGCTGCGCATTTGGGCATATTGGCAGCTAACGAGCCGCCCTCACAATGACGATTTGCGGACTACCGCCGAGAAGGTCCGCGAGCTTTTGAAGGACACTGTAGAGCGCCAGCTCGTCTCTGATGTGCCCATCTGCACCCTGCTGTCGGGGGGCCTGGATTCCAGCGCACTCACCACTCTGGCCGCACGCCACTATGAGCGGAGCGGTCAAGGTCCGGTGCACACCTATTCCGTCGATTATGTCGATAACGATAAATTTTTTAAAGCGAGCGTGTTCCAGCCGAACAGCGACGCCCCCTGGATTGAACGCATGAGCAGCTACCTCGGCAGCGTGCATCATCAGGTGAAGTTCGATACACCGGAGCTGGCGGATGCGCTGGAGGCCGTCGTTACAGCCCGCGATCTGCCAGGCATGGCCGATGTCGATGCCTCCTTGTACTTATTTTGCCGGGAAATCAAAAAAGACGCCACCGTAGCGATTTCCGGGGAGGCCGCAGATGAAATATTCGGCGGCTATCCCTGGTTTCACCGCGAGGAGGCGCTGCAGGCCGGCACCTTCCCCTGGTCGCTCGCGCTGCAGGACCGGATCGGCCTGCTGTCGCCCGAGCTGATCGAAGCCACGCAGCCGAAGGACTATGTAACCCGACGCTATCGCGAGGCGCTGGAGGAGGTTCCCCGGCTGGACGGCGAGGATGCCCGCCAGCAGCGGATGCGGGAGATGTCGTACCTCAACATTACCCGCTTCATGCCCACGCTGCTCGACCGCAAAGACCGGATGAGCATGGGGGTCGGCCTGGAGGTGCGGGTGCCGTTCTGCGATCACCGGCTGATCGATTACGTGTTCAACATCCCTTGGGAGCTGAAAACCGCCGGCGACCGGGAAAAAGGCATTTTGCGCCAGGCGCTCAAGGGCATTCTCCCTGACGATGTGCTGTACCGTAAAAAAAGCCCTTATCCCAAAACACATAACCCGAACTACTATGAAGCCGTACGCGGCAAGCTGCTTGACGTGCTGCACGATCCGGCCTCGCCGATTTTGCCGTTCGTCAATAAGAAGCAGCTGCTCCAATTCGCCGCGAAGGACGCGTCCGAGGTTAACCTGCCGTTTTTCGGGCAGCTGATGAATTTGCCGCAAGTATTCGCTTATCTGGTTCAGGTCGATTTTTGGCTGCGGACGTACCATGTCCGAATCCGGTAAGGTCTGTTTTTTCTCCATACCAAATAAACATGGCCTGCGTTCGCCTCTCTGGAGGACTAAAGCGCAGGCCATGCTTGCTGCTTATGCTTGCACAGCTATTGCACGCGCGCTGCTCCCGGCGCAGCGTGGCGTTGCATGTCGTTGATCACAGCCGCACGCGGCAAGCCTACGCCGCTTGCAATCGATCCAGCAGCGCACGCAGCGCCTGGCCGCGGTGACTGACCGCATTTTTCTCCTCCGGCGTCAATTGCGCCAGCGTCTTGTCGTAGGCCGGGATGTAAAACAGCGGGTCATAGCCGAAGCCTCCTTCGCCCCCAGGCTGAGAAGTAATCCAGCCCTCGCAGGCCCCCTCAGCGAGCAACAAGCTGTCCCGGCCAGGGAAATAGAGCGCCAGCGCGCATACAAACCGGGCCGTGCTGAGCAAGGGGCCCTGACGCTCAGCGCCTGTGTCAGCCGCAAGCTGCGACAGCTCACGGAGCAGCTTGGCGTTATTGGCCGCATCGTCAGACGGCTCTCCCGCGTAGCGGGCGCTATAAACGCCGGGCGCCCCGTCCAATGCATCTACGCAAAGCCCGCTGTCGTCAGCCAGCACAGGCAGTCGTGTCACAGCGGCAACCGCCCGCGCCTTAATCTCGGCATTAGCGGCAAAGGTGTCCCCGTCCTCGGCGATCTCCCCGACCTGCGGATAGTCAGCCAAGCTGCGGACGGTAATGCCAAATGGTGCAAACAAGGAGGTAAACTCCCGCAGCTTTCCTTTGTTTCCGGTCGCTACGACCAGGGTTTGTTCCGGAAAAGGCTTCTCCAGCATACGCTCGTCAGCCCCCAATTCGATCGGCGATCGCACCCAGAGCCTGCTTCTGCAAATCAATCAGCTGATAGATGCCAAGCTCGGCCAAACCAAGCAGCGAATCCAGCTCCTCACGGGAAAAAGGGCTTTCTTCCCCGGTGCCCTGAACCTCGACAAATTTGCCCTGCCCGGTCATCACTACATTCATATCCACCTTGGCTTGGGAGTCTTCCACGTAGTTCAGGTCCAGCAGCGCCTGACCGCCGATAACCCCGACGCTTACAGAAGCCAGGAAGTCCGTCACCGGAAGGCGCGGCAGCTTCTTGTCCTCCACCAGCTTGTTCATCGCCAGCACCATGGCGACATAAGCGCCTGTAATGGAGGTTGTGCGCGTCCCCCCGTCCGCCTGAATGACATCACAGTCCAGCGTAATCGATCGTTCGCCCAGCTTCTCCAAATCGACTACAGAGCGAAGCGCCCGTCCGATCAGCCGCTGAATCTCCATCGTGCGGCCTCCCTGGCGGCCTTTGGCGGCTTCCCGCTGATTGCGCACCTGCGTCGCCCGGGGAAGCATCGCATATTCGGCTGTAACCCAGCCGCGTCCCTGCCCTTTCATAAATGGCGGCACACGTTCTTCAACCGTCGCGGTGCAAATCACCTTCGTGTCGCCAACCTCTATGAATACAGACCCTTCCGCCGGTTTAATATAATTCGTCGTGATTTGTACCGGACGCAGCCCGTCTGCCGTTCTGCCATCATGCCGCATTGCTTTCTCCTCCTCGCTTGCCAAGAACCGCCTGTTCCTCCTGGCGCGCCCTTGATTTCCAACCCTTATTGTATACTGCCACGAGTCAAATACACCCGTGAAGGCCCCCCTCATTTTACCAAAGCAGCATCAGAAAAGCACGCAAAATCAGCCTGTCCTGCGCAGACTTAGTCCACACAGGTTGTCGGGCGGCCCCGGTTTCCCGGAAAGCCGTTCTGTACAGACTGGGCGAGAGGCGCGCTGCGGGTGAACCCGGATTCATGCTTACCTAAAGGAAAAGCCCTTTTTCTAAAACGACCCCCCCGGCAAGCCACGAAGATATACGTGGACCTTCCGGGGGGCCATCCATGACAGGATACGAACTGCATCATCTCCGGCTAAAGCACAAGCATGTCCGGGGAGGGCTGCCATCCGCAGCCTAGCAGTGCCTGAACCGTGCCGGGCTACTGACTGCAGGAAGCCGAAGCCGGTCCATCGGAGCGCAGCCCGCGTGTCCAAATGTCCGGCAGCTTTTTTACCTGTCGTTCAAGATAATCCTGCAAAATCGCAAGCGCAGCCAGTTAAGGTCAAGACGTTCCCTGCGTACGCCAGGGTAAAAGGGGCGCAGCCCGCAATCAGGCACAGCTGCGAGCACTTTGCTCAGCGGGCACAGGGTTACATTTTGGTCATATTAACATGTACCGGCCTCGTCACGGGCTTGCTGTAGATCTGTCCCTTTGTACCGGTAAATTTGCTGCTGCCGTCAACCATAATTTGCACCTTGGAGGCGCCGGTATTTTCCGTCAAGGAAAGAATGACGGCCTGCATGGCCTCGTCGGATACCTTGCTGTCCGTCCCCAGCACATTCTCCCCGAAATTCACCGTGACCGTCTGCTTATCCCCGGACAGCTTCACATCGAGCACCTGCTCGCTGCCGGCCATCGTAGAAAGAAGCGCCTTGGAGCTGCTCTGCTTCGGCCCGGCAATCAGCTGCTGCATGGACGCCATGCCGATATTGTCCGTCCGTTTAATCATCCGGGTGACAGGTATGTAGTACGGCTCCGCCTGCCCTGCTCCCGCTCCTAGAAAGTACAAGGTGACCGGTACGGTCTGGCCGAGGCTGGCGACGTCCGACGACTCCAGATTAATCCCCATCGCCCGGCTCAGGGTCCCGTCAATCGGTGTTTTCCCGACCGGCATTTCGTTCAGCTGGTACCCGTTAATACGAAGCGATACCATATCCACCGTGGAGAAATTCGTCAGTGTCCAGGTGACGGCCTCCATAATTTTCCGTTCCTCTTTTTCGTCATACTTGCCGAATTCCTTGGAGAAATCGACGACAGCCAGCTTCTGATCGGGCTTAATATTAATGCTCTTGATCTGCGTTCCTTTCGGCAGCACCGGGCTGAAGCCGGGCGGCAGCTGAGCCTCATAGGCTCCTCCCTCCACCAGGTACTCCAATGCTTGTACTGCGATTTTCTCCGGATTCCCGATAGGCATCGTCACCGGTACGAGATAACCGCTTGCATCCTGCAAATACACGCACGCCTGCGCATGCCCCTGTGTATCCGTTACCGCTTGCGGTGCCGTCGCCGTGGACAGAGTCGGCAGCACAGAGCCGGAAAGGTCCTGCGGCGGCGGATCAATTGCCGAGTGGCCTGACTTGAGCGAGCAGCCCGAGGTCAGCGTTACCGTCAGCGCTGCAGCGGCGGCCAGCCTGACCCAGACCGGTGTTGCCGTAATCAATCGCTTCATGAAATTTCCCCCTCCTACCATCCGTTTGTACTACTATGTATACGAGCTTGGGCTTGTTTTATAACCAAGCCGCCAGGAAACTTTTATACAAAATTAGGCCATGCTAATAGAGTCCATATTACTTTGTGAGGAAAGGAAGACCCTGAGTTGAACTACAAGCTGAACAGTAAGGAAGTCGAAGCAGCCACGCTGGACTGGCTGGCCCGCCGGGGAGTCACCCACCGGCAAATTGCCGAGCTGGTGCTCTACTTGCAGCACAGCTATTTCCCCGATCTGACGATCGAGGAGTGCGAAGCCAGCGTCGAGAAGGTGCTGACGAAGCGGGAGGTGCAGAATGCCATCCTGACGGGCATCCAGCTGGATATGTTGGCCGAGGAAGGCAAGCTGCTGCCTCCGCTGCAGGAGATGGTGTACCACGATGAAGGGCTATACGGCTGCGATGAGGTGCTGTCCTTATCGATTGTGAATGTATACGGAAGCATCGGTTATACCAATTTCGGCTATATCGACAAAATGAAGCCCGGCATTCTCGCCAAGCTGAATGATAAGTCCGACGGTGAGATTCACACGTTCCTTGATGATATCGTGGGCGCCATCGCCGCCGCGGCTTCAAGCCGACTGGCGCATAGCAAGGCGTCGGAGCATTCGGCCGGCGCGCTGCGGGCAGCCGGATTAGACAATTTCATGGAAGAGCTGTCAACGCCGTAAACCCCAAATCCGGATAAACGAAAGGGACCGAATACCACAAGGCTGCAGGGTTAAGCGGCATGTAGCCGCTCATAAAAAACCTCCATCCCCATCTGAAGCCGTTCCGCGTATAAGCCTGGAGCATGGAAGCCGCAGGCTTGATGCATGGAGCACTTCAGCACGAGGCTGGAGGTTTTTTACATGAACTCATCGTTTATGCACATGCCGGGCTGGCTGCACTCTCACCTTCAGCAGGCGGTAATAGCGAAATCCCAGCTTGAGCAGCGGCGGGACGGCAAAGTAAATAAAAAAAAGCCGAAACAGCTGGTAGCCGGACACCATGGATAAGTCGGCCCGAACCTCATGAGCAATAATACTCATCTGGTCCATCCCGCCCGGAGCCACACTCAAAAAGCTGGTCGTCTCCGAAACCGGATGCACAAGCGTCAAGCCGATGCTAAATATCCATGAGCCTGCAATCAGCACCACACCGCTGCAGATCGCGAACGCAATCAATTTGAACCGGTGGTTGAGCTGCCCGGGTTTAAGCAGCAGCCCCACGTAGCCGCCAATCATAAACTGAGACAGGCTTAACAGCCCGGATGGAAGAGTCGGTCCCGGGAAGCCGATCATCGTCAGCGCCGCTATGGCAAGGATGGGGCCAAGCATATATGCAGTCGGAAGCTTTAACTTAACAGCGACAAGCACCCCTGCAATACATGCAGCGGCGTAGAGCAGCAGATCTGGCCACAACGCCCCCCAGGATGCTGCGGCCTCATCAAGCCCGCCGGTTCCCGGCGCACTGACGAAGCCGCCAAACCATGGGCTGAAAATTAGCAAAGGGATGCAAAACACGATCAAAATAAGCCGGGTCACCTGAAAAAAAGCGACCGTCGTTACATCAATATCCTTCATCTCCTCGGCTAGCGTAATCATTTGGGAGAGCCCTCCCGGGACGCTTCCGGTCGCAATGGTAGGATAATCAATACCGGAGAGACGGGAGACAATGAGGGCCGTTACCACGCACAAGCCTAATGTCAGCAACGTCACCACAAGCATCGACGGCAGCTGCTTCATAATCTGAAGCATCGCCTCGCGCGTAAACGACAGCCCGATGGAATAGCTGACCAGCACCAGGCCCGTATGACGGAGGGCAGCCGGCCAATACAAGGGAATTCTACTCAGCTTGGAGCCGATAAGCACGGCAAGCATCGGGCCGAGCAGCCAAGGCACCGGCATAGGAATGAGAGCAAACAGGAAGCCGCCCGCAATGTGCAGGGCTGGAACAAGACCGGAAACGGGGAGGAGTGGCGGGAGGTACGGTACTTGTACCACTACAAAGAACACGAGCTGCAGGAATGGGCGGAGCGGATTCAGGCCCTGGCCTCGCAATCGGAGGAGGTCTGCGTTATTTTCAACAACAACTCGGGCGGACACGCGGCTGGAAACGCCAAGCAGCTGACCCAAATGCTTGGATTATCCTACGAGGGATTGGCCCCGCGCCAGCTGGACTTATTTGACGGACTATAGGAGCCCCGAGACATGCCAGGGGTCCGCAGAAAGGAGACGTCACTACCCGAGCCCCGCGGACAGCCGCATGATTGAACCGCAGCTCAACCGGGCCGACATGAAGCAGCCAACCTGAGAGGCGGCGACGGAGCTGAGTGTACGCGGCAGAAGGCCGTTATACATCGTTTCTTCTGAAATGGATAACGTGTCCGGCAGCCCGTTGTTTTTGAGACCGCATCAAACCCCATTACCAATATGGATTTACTTTGATAAAAATGTGTCCAACATTTGAACTCCATTTCATTTTGAGATGAATTTCATATATAATAATATAAAAGAACGATAGATTTTGATTCCTTACGGGCGACAAGGAGGCATGTCAGTGGAACAACAGCAGCAGATCAGCATAGAAGCCGTTACCAAGCATCACAAGCTGACGGCAGCACAAATTTTACGACGAATTATTTTTATTACCGTAGGGGCCGCGCTTTTTTCCGTCGGTTTGGAAATCTTCCTCGTCCCCAACAACATTATTGACGGGGGCATCGTCGGTATTTCCATTATTTTGGCCCACGTCACGAACGTTCCTCTCGGTATTTTTCTCTTCTTTCTTAATGTGCCGTTCTTGTTTATGGGTTACAAGCAAATCGGCAAAACGTTCGCTATTTCCACCCTCTACGGCGTTACCATCATGTCAGTATGTACAGCACTGCTTCATTCGGTTCCCCCCATCACAATAGACCCGCTGCTGGCGGCTGTATTCGGCGGCATTATTCTGGGCATCGGGGTCGGAATGGTTATCCGCTTCGGCGGCTCGCTCGACGGAACCGAAATTGTGGCCATCGTATTCAATAAACGGCTGCCGTTCTCTGTCGGCGAAACAGTCATGTTCTTCAACATCTTCATTCTCGGCAGCGCCGGCTTCTTCTTCGGCTGGGATCATGCCATGTACTCATTAATTGCGTACTTCATTGCTTTCAAAATGATTGATATTACCCTGGAGGGCTTCGACGAATCGAAGTTCGTCTGGATTATCAGCGACAACTTCCGTGAAATCGGCGAAACCATCCTGCAGCGTCTGGGCCGGGGCGTCACTTACTTGAACGGCGAGGGCGGCTTCACCGGAGATGACAAGAAGGTCATTTTTTGTATCATTACCCGGCTGGAGGAAGCCAAGCTAAAGGCGCTTGTGGATGAGCACGATCCGTCGGCATTTCTGGCCATCGGCAACATTCACGATGTGAAGGGCGGACGCTTCAAGAAAAAAGACATTCACTAAACAACCCGTAACAACCAAGGAGCCTGTGGTGAGGATAGGTTTCCGCACAAACAGGAATGTCACCGGATCACCCTATCCCGACCACCGGTTCCTTCCCAGGCATACGCGCACAGCCTCTCATTGTAAAAAATACACCCCCCTGTCCGGACGCTGCCGTCCGCAGGGGGGTGTGTCGTTTGAGTTGCAGTTCACCGTCCCGGCTATTTGCTATTCGTCCAGGTCCAGCGTCCGGCCTGCCCCGGCTCATCCGGATGGCGGTTCAGCCTTCGCGAACACTGCTTCCGCTCCCGATTCGCTTCATCTGCCGCTTTATGCGTCACTCTCCCGCCCGATTAGGGCTTCGGTGAAGCCTTTGTCCGTTGTACGGCTGTACGCTATGACCTGTAAACGAACTGTCCGTCCTGCTCCGACGCGGTAATCAGTCCTTCAGACTCCAGATAGACAACGTGCGCCAATGTTTCCGCCATGGCAAAACGCAGCTGATGCAGCGTCAACCGGTGGCCGAAGATGTCCCGGCACAGCGCGTATGCCGTCATGGGCACGGATAGCCGGGAGCGCATCAGGGCAAGCCGTTCCTCATGGTGGCGGATCAGCTCCAGCGCCCGCTCGCTAAACTGGGCAAACGGGTCCCGGTGGCCGGGCAGCGCTTCTGTAACGCGCAGGGCCGACACCTCCTGAAGGCTTTCCAAAAACGAAGCAAGCGGGTTGACCTCCAAGCCCGGCATAAGGCTGACATTGGGGGAAATGGAAGGCAGCACATGATCTCCGCAAAAAATGCGGCCCGCCCGCTCATCCAGAAAGCATAAGTGGCCAAGAGCATGCCCCGGCGTATGCAGAATACGGTATTCCGCAGCGCCTAACCGAATGGTTCCTTCCTCCGGCAGCGTCAGCAAATCCGGCTGCGGAGAGACCATCGGGACAAAGGATTCCATATTTTCCTGCAGCTGCTTGCCCGTCTCGGCATCCATCCCGTGCTGCAGAAACAGCGCATGCAGGCCATCTGTCATGGTGCGCTGATCGCTCCACAGCAGCGCCGCCTGGCGGATGCCCTGCTCTGACAAGTACACCGGGGCGCCGCTTTCTGCCTGAAGCCACCCGGCCAGGCCATAATGGTCCGGGTGATGATGCGTCAGGACGATTTGCTGCACATCACGGAACCCGAAGCCCAGCCCCGCCATTGCCTCCTGCCATACGGCTACGCTGTCCGGCGTATGCAGCCCGGGGTCGATAACCGTAATTCCGTCTCCTTCCCGGATCACGTAGCTGTTGACCCAGCGCAGCGGAAACGGCAGCGGCACCTTCACCTGCGTAATGGTTGCCGTCACTTCATGAATTCTGTTCATTTATGCGCCGCTCCTTTTCTTCCGACAAAAATCATCCGCGGCGACTGCTCCGCAAGGTACGGCCCTTCCTCATAATCCCCATATACCGCTTCCAGCGCTAGTCCGGCGCTCTCTGCCATTGCCGCCAGCTGCTCTCGGCTGAACAGCCGCACCTGCTCGCGGTACGTGCGGTCGGGAGCTCCCGGCTGCCGGAGCACAATCGTCTTGCGGACAAAGCCGTCCTCAATGCGCCGTGACTCCTCGATGGTTACATCTCCTTCCGTACGCTGGGAGAACGGGACCAGATTCGCCTGGACATACGTCGGATTAAGATAATCCAGCAGCCAGCGTCCGCCTTCGCCCAGCACCCGGTTCATTTCACCCAGCACCCGGGCACTCTCCGCATCGTCATCGAAATAGCCGAAGGAAGTAAACAGATTGACAACCGCATCGTACGGGCCGTCGATCGGCAGCTGCCTCATATCCCCCTGTACCCAGCGCACATCCTTTCCTTCATCGAGCCGCTGCGCCTCACTGAGCAGCACCCCGGACAAATCCACTCCGGTCACTTTGTAGCCTGCAGCGCTCAGCGCCAGCGCGTGCCGTCCCATGCCGCAGCACAAATCCAGCACGTCCGCTCCCACCGGCAGGTCCAGCCAGCCAATCATACGCTCGACCTCCCGCTGGGCTCCCGATAAATCCCGATGCTTATATACAAGCAAATAATCGCTGCCAAAGCTTTCTTCAAACCAATCCTTCATCCGGACGTTTCCTCTCCTTCTGCATTCCTGTGCGCCTGCTCGTAAGCCTTTGTCTATTGTAGCACCCCCGCGATTTTTTTTCCAAAGAAAAGGAATTGCAGCGTCTCGTGTCGAATGGATACAGCATGTGAGCCGTTAGACCTCATTCAAATCATACTTTAGACATAGGAGGAGTGAGTGATGGTCTTGAAAGAAGCCAATGCCGAACATCAACTGGCTGCGCTGCAGCACCGCACGAGTCACAGCACAATCTGCACCAGGGACGGAACCCTGCAGCAGCAGCTTCATTTATTGTTAACGCTCTCATTTGAGGAAAAAACGCCGGTCCTTCATGCAGCAATCTATAAGCGGCAGGGAGCGCATCTGCATGCCCAGACGGTCTACAGCAGGCCCTGCTCCCGCGCGGAATCTGAGCCGGACGAATACGCGGAGCATGCGAGCGGCGGCAGCGCCGCCAGCGCGTACTTTTACGGGAGCAGCGCTGAATTCGCCGCCTCCCGGCCGGATTGGCATGTCGTGCCGCTTTATGTCGAGCAGCGGGAATGGGGGCTGCTTGCCTTCCAGACGGTTCAGGACGCTGGTCCTCTCAGTGAAACGCTCGTGCATCTGGCCGCGCGAGAGGCGGAAATTGTCATTTATACCCACCTGTCCCGCACGTTGTTCCAGCTTCAGGCTGAGGCCGCAGCCAAGCTGCGCCAGTTGACCACGCCGGCCCTTTTGCTGGAGTATCTGGCTCCCGAGATTCAAAAGCTGGTGCAGTATGACGCGCTGCTGCTTACATTTCCGGATCCGATACGGCCGTTCCAAATGCTGGCCGCCTGTGTTCAAGAACACGAAGACGGCAGCTTGCAGCACAGCAGCAGCAGCGGCTTGCTGACACTGCCTTATCCGGATTCCCGGACGGAGCTGACGCTCATTGAAGGAGCTCCACGAATCGAGGCTGCGGCGGCGGCCGATTCGCCCTTGGCCGTTCCTGAGGAAGACCGGCTGCTGCTCGTGAACAGCCTGCACCGGTACGAAGCGGCCTCCGTTCTGCGCGTCCCTGTTATTCTATCCGGTGACCGCCTTGCCGTTCTTCACCTTTACAGCCGCCTGGATTCCCACTACGGCGAAGCGGAGCAAATCGTGATGCAGCGTATCGTCACTCTGCTTTCTTTTGCCGTGCAGCATATTATCGACATTCAGATCAAGCGGTTAAAAAGAACGTTCCGCCAATTATCGGAGCGGATGGCCCGGCAGCTGCTGAAAGCCGTCGACCTGCACGAAGGCGCGCTCAAAATCAGCGAGCTGACCCGCAAGCTGCTTCAGTATGAGCAGACCCTGATCTGGTTTATGGATGCGGAGAATCTGATGCTGCGCTCTGTGCATGATCCGGCCTTGGATATGAAAATAACTGATTCGAACGTGATTTCAGGTTTATTTTTCAACAAGAAGACGGTTTATTTCAATGCGATTGAGGATTTGGGCTGGATTGCGCCGCAGCTTGCGGACCGGCCGGCCAAATCAGTGCTGCTTGCGCCTCTGGTCGATTCCAGAGATAATCAGGTCAACGGCCTCGTCGTCATGATTGACATGCGTCATGCGCTGCGCTTTAATGACTTCATCCGCAGTCAATGTGACAACCACATCACATCCCAGGGCGGACCGCTCGCAAATCTGATTTTGAAAAAAAATCTGGAGCGCTCCAACCTGACCTTAATCCGCACCTTGACCAAAGCGCTGGATCAGAAGGATACGGAAACGCAAGGCCACTCGGAACGGGTCGTCGCCTACAGTCTGGCTATCGCGCGGCAGATGAAGCTGTCCGAGGAAGAAATAAGCAGTATCCGCTGGGGAGCGCTGCTTCATGACATCGGCAAAATCGGGATTCCCGACGCGATTCTGCTGAAGCCGGATAAGCTGAGCAGTGAGGAATGGACGGTCATGCGCTCCCACTCCACTATCGGGTTTGAGATGCTGAAGGATATCGAGTTTCTTGAAAACGCCCTGGATATCGTGCTGTACCATCATGAACGCTACGACGGCAAAGGCTATCCGCACGGCTTGAAGCGGGAGGAAATTCCGCTCGGGGCGCGTATATTCGCGCTGGCGGACACCTTCGATGCCATCACAAGCGATCGGCCGTACCGCAAGGCGCAGTCGGTCGAGAAAGCCAAGCAGGTGATTGAGGAGCATTTAGGGACTCAGTTTTGCCCTGATTGCGCCAAGGCGTTCTTGTCTATCCCGGACCAAACCCTGCTGTTCATGAAGCAAAATGCGCACAGACAAGGCACCGAAACTTTTCAAGTTAACATTTCGCAGCGATGGTGTTAAAATAATAGGATGAAACTAACGATGGGCCAAGCCCGGGAGGGGAAGTAACATGTCTACATCAACATCGTCCAAGCAGAAAATGCGCAGCGATATGATCAAAAAAGGATTCGACCGCGCGCCGCACCGCAGCTTGCTCCGTGCCGCAGGCGTGAAGGAAGAAGATTTCGGCAAGCCGTTTATTGCCGTTTGCAATTCATACATCGATATCGTCCCAGGTCATGTTCACCTGCAGGAATTCGGTAAAATTGTAAAAGAAGCCATTCGCGAAGCAGGCGGCGTCCCATTTGAATTCAATACCATTGGTGTTGATGACGGGATTGCAATGGGCCACATCGGGATGCGCTATTCCCTGCCAAGCCGTGAGATTATCGCGGATTCACTGGAAACCGTCGTTAACGCTCACTGGTTCGACGGCATGGTCTGTATTCCAAACTGCGACAAAATTACCCCGGGCATGATGATGGGTGCGCTCCGCGTTAACATTCCGACCGTATTCGTCAGCGGCGGCCCGATGAAAGCCGGGAAAGACAAAAACGGCCGTTCCATCTCGCTGTCCTCCGTATTCGAAGGCGTCGGCGCTTACCAAGCCGGTAAAATCGACGAGAAAGGTCTGGAGGAGCTGGAGCAATACGGCTGTCCGACCTGCGGCTCCTGCTCCGGGATGTTTACTGCAAACTCCATGAACTGTCTGGCTGAGGGTCTTGGCCTTGCGCTGCCAGGCAACGGAACCATTCTTGCGATTTGGGAAGAGCGTAAAGAATTCGTAAGACAATCCGCCCGTCAATTGATGGAAATCATCAAACAGGACATTAAGCCTCGCGACATCGTTACCATCGAAGCGATTGACAATGCGTTTGCGCTGGATATGGCGATGGGCGGCTCCACCAACACCGTGCTGCATACACTCGCTATCGCTCACGAAGCAGGTATCGATTACCCAATCGAGCGTATTAACGAAGTGGCCAAGCGGGTTCCGCATCTGGCAAAAATTGCGCCGGCTTCCGACTATCATATCGAGGATGTGCACCATGCGGGCGGCGTCAGCGCTGTAATCAACGAGGTACTGAAAAAACCGGGCGCCATGTTTGGCGATACGCTGACAGTATCCGGCAAAACGCTGCGTGAAAACGTGGAAGGCTGCGAAATTAAAAATACGGACGTCATCCGGACCATCGATAATCCGCATACGCCGGAGGGGGGACTGGCTGTCCTGTTCGGTAACCTGGCTCCTAACGGCGGTATCGTTAAGGTCGGTGCGATTGACAAATCGGTCGGCGGCTACCACAGAGGGCCGGCTATCTGCTTCGATTCCCAGGAATCTGCCCTTGAAGGCATTGCCAACGGCAAAATTAAAGAAGGCCATGTTGTCGTTATCCGCTATGAAGGACCGAAAGGCGGTCCAGGGATGCCGGAAATGCTGGCGCCTACCTCGCAAATCGTGGGTATGGGCCTCGGCGCCAAGGTTGGTCTCATTACTGACGGCCGTTTCTCCGGCGCATCGCGCGGAATCAGTATCGGCCACATCTCGCCGGAAGCGGCTGAGGGCGGTCCGATTGCCTTCGTTGAGGATGGCGACATCATCGAGCTGGATATGAACAACCGCAGCATCAAGCTGGAAATCAGCGACGAAGAGCTTGCTCGCCGCGCTGAAAACTGGAAAGGCTTTGAACCGAAAATCAAAACCGGCTGGCTGGGCCGCTATTCCAAGCTCGTTACATCCGCCAGCACCGGCGGTGTAATGAAGGTTTAATCACCGGTTTTCGGTACTTCTAACGGTACTCTTATAACCGCATGTAATTTCAATTCCATTTACGCAGTCTTCCTTGGAGGCATACTCCGGGAGGGCTGCTTTTTCTTTTGCCCGTTGCGTGCATTCATAAAAAATACCCCGTCCCTCCATCCCGAGAGATGCTGGAAACGGGGCAGCCTGAAGCAGCATCCGTATTGGCCATGCGCCTTGGCTTGTTGATTCAAAATTTATCCCGAGAAGAAATACCACGATTTAAACCAGCGCAGCTGCTGTGCATACCCTGTGCTGACCTCGGCCCCGGATAACACCGGGTAAAACAGGAAAAATACCAAGGCGACCAGAACGAGATAGATGATTGCAATCCGGCGATGCTGTCGTGCGCTTTCCTCCACATACCGATACGCATACACAAGAGCCAAAATCGAAAACGGCAGGAGCGGAAAATAATGATACAAAAACGTTAACCGCTGTACGAACATCCAAGGCACCAGCTGCGAGAAGAATGCCACGCAGACAAACACTGGGAGGCGCGTCCGATTGCGAACAGCTACGGCCATAAGCGCCAGCACCGCAGCAAAGCCTAACCACCAGACCAGCGGATTGCCGATGGCAACGATGCTGGATATAACTCCCGGCGGCATATGAACTCCGGCGAAATACCATACCGGGCGGGTCATTACCGGCCACTGCCACCAAGGCGAGCTGAACGGATGCTCCGCGTGAAGCTGACTATGGTAGGCGTACATTTGTTTTTGGGCCTGCCAAATATCGGCCAATACTTGCGTAGACCCGGCTGCCGTAACCTGCGGGACAAAAGTCGCGCAGTAAATCACTATAGGAATGACGACAAAGAAAACCATGCTCCAGAAAACAAGCGGAACAAGCCTTCTCCGGTCCTCACGGCCGGTTTGGTAAGCCGCCCACAGCCACAGCACGAGCAAGCCCAGCCCCGCATATACCGCATTCCACTTGACAGCCGCCCCCAGGCCAAAGCTGATGCCAGACAAAGCAAACGGCACCAGCTGCTGCACCGGCCCGGCCCCTCGCTTCACCGCATCTACAAAGCTCAGCATAAAGCCAAACATGAGCAGCGTGAAAAAGACCGTGTATACATCAATTGTGGCAATTCTCGTCTGAACAAAATGCAAGCTGTCAAAGGTGAGCAAGAAGGCGGCGGCAAAGGCGTATTTCGATTTGCCGAAGCAGCGCTTCGCCAGCCAATACATCACCGCAATCATCGCCACCCCGAACAGCGTGCCGACAATTCGCCAGCCGAACGGGTGGAAGCCGAACACGCTGACCCCCATTGCGATGAGCCATTTGCCCAGCGGCGGGTGGGTCGATTCATACGGCGTCATCCCGTGCAGCAGCTCGTAGGCGGCACGTACATAATACACCTCGTCGAAGTACGCCCCGTTCAAATAGGAAGGCTGGAACGCCGTTTGCAGCGGCTCGTCAAACAGCTTGGCCGCGGCTTCTTGTGCCTCCGGGCTCGCCGGGACTCCGGTTGCTGAAACATTCGTGCCAGGCTGAATAACCGTCACCCGGTCAGGCTGAAGCGGCTGCCCGCCCTCACGCGCAAAAAACGCCAGCTCATACAAGGTAAATCCCGGCTTTACCACCGTCACTCTGGCGAACCGTGCCGGCTTGTCCAGCAGGGCACTCTGCCAGGAGAAGCCTTTGAACACGTTAATTTCGACGTTCACTTCATCTCGCCACGTTACTCCGTCATCCGACAATTCAGCCCTTAGCGAGCCGTCTCCAATGCCCGCGAAGCTGTTCATCCGGGCAAGCTGATGCGCCTCGCTCCATGCAATCAGGACGCTTTCCCCCGTGGTCTGCGGCTCCCAAGCGGTTTGAGGCGCTTTGCTGTCTCCTAGATGAATAAACGCAAGGATTGTATAGACAAGCAGCAGCGAGCCGAGCAGCAGCAGATCCAGGCGGCGCCACGTGCGGTTTTCGTTCAGCTCCCGGTCCAGCCGATTGGAACTATCCGTATCCAGCGGGAACAGCCAGCCGGTAAAGAATGAAGTGCTGGACGACACCGGCTGCCTGATGCCGCCGGCCTGCTGCGCCCCCCTCCCCTTCTTGCCGCCCGGCTGCTGTCCGGAGCCGTTCTGCAGCTCCCAGGAAACCACCTTTTCCCGCATAAATATCGAATGCAGCACCATTAGCGTATATCCGAGCAGCAGCACGGCGGCAGCAGACCCGGCCAAGAGCTGCGGATCGGCTGCAGGAAGATGATAAATCTTGCTGTAGCTGGAGGATAGCGCCTGCTGAACATTCGCGAAAAATAACAAGCTCCAGCCGAAAATGAGCCACAGAAGCCGTTTGTCCTTCCACTGCTGAGCCCCGATGATCAGCAGCGGCAGAGCATAGAACAAGTAGCGCTCATGCATTTTGGCTGTCAGTACAAATACAAGGATAATCGTCGCCCCTGCAAGCAGGGCCAGGCGTTCGTTAGTGTCCTTGCTCTTGAGGTACAACCAGGCTACCGCCGCATAGGTTCCCGCCATCAGCACGATGCTCCAGGTCCCGTATGTGAGCGGCCCGAAACGCTCGGACAGCTGAACAAAATTTCCGCCCGCTAATGACATCAGATTATAGGCGTTAAGACTGGCATAAGGGTAAGAAGCCAGCGTGTTGAAATACAGACCTCCCAGCTTGGGCAAGCCGGTCAAGCCGGTAAATGGCAGCGCTCCCAGCACAAAGGCAGCCAGTCCGTATAATGCTCCCAGCGCCCCCTCCTGCCAGCGGCGTCTGCGCCACATAATAAGAGCAATAAGCGGCCCGAAGAGCAGCGCCTG
Organism: Paenibacillus sp. y28; assembly: GCF_037137075.1. NCBI lineage: Bacteria > Bacillati > Bacillota > Bacilli > Caryophanales > Paenibacillaceae > Paenibacillus > Paenibacillus sp. y28. Next base: position 36,721 of record NZ_JBBBNV010000004.1, on the reverse strand, counting down.
AGGCTTGATAAGCACAGCCAGCGCATAAATGATTCCTGCAGCCGGCCACTTGTCCCGTTCCAGCCAGCGGACGAACAAAATCACAAACAGGGCAAAAAAGGAATCCACCTGCCCCCAAGCGGCTGAATTAATCAAAAACGCCGGATTGAACAGCACCAGCGCCGCAGCACCCAGCGCCAGCTGCGTTTGCTTCCCGGCCTCGGCCCAGCGGTACAGCAGGATGGCAATGGCCGCATCAGCAAGCATGGCGGGCGTTTTGATGAGAATGTTCATCGCCGCCGAATCCCAGCCAAGCGCCAGCCCGCGCTGCAGAAGACCGATCACATACAGCACATACATGTATCCTGGCGGGTAATCGCTGAACGAGGCCGAGCTGTAAAATTTTCCGGGGCCTTCGGACGCAACAATGCCCGCCCATGCCTTAAAGGTCCCGACATCAATATCAAAGCCGGGAATTTGGTAAGCCATGACAAAACGCACTGCCAGCCCGGCAAGCACCATAACAGCCAAGGCCGGCCTGGCCCCCTGCTCCTCCCGAAGCCCGGACGGCTTCACAAGCATCCGATATACATACATAAAAATAATGGCAAACAACCCGCCGACCAGCCAACCATTCACTGACGAGAGCCCCCTTGCTCACTTGTAAAAATATGTTCCCTTCGCCCTTTTTTTAACGGACATTCTATACTAGCATACACTTTTCAACTAATATTTGCCTATAGCTGAAACAATCATTTGTTCAGTACATGCAGCCATTGCGCATAAAAAACGGCAAAAAAGCCGCGCTACGAACGCGGCGGCGTCTTCATTTTCACCCGCTAAAACAAAAACATCCGCGGCCACGGACGTGGTTTGGAGGTTTCGTGGTTTCGTGGTTTCGTGGTTTCGTGGTTTCGTGGTTTCGTGGTTTCGTGGTTTCGTGGTTTCGTGGTTTCGTGGTTTCGTGGTTTCGTGGTTTCGTGGTTTCATGGTTTCGTGGTTCAGCGTTTCTGAGGAGCATATCCGCATCCGGATTCCGCGAACGGGCGAGCTCTCGCTCTGCAAAGTGCTGTCGCATAACGGAGGTCTGCCGACCGCAGGTACGAAGCTCCCGGCGCACAGTCGGGGCTGCTGTATAACGGGACCCGTTAGCCAACGAACTCCTTCCTGTTCCTGTTCCTGTTCAAACCCGGCCCGTCTTACGGACACGGACCCGTTTGCCCTGTACGGTCGGGGCCGCCTGTGATGCGCTGTCCATCGTGTGAATTTGCTGAACCAGGGATCGTAAATAAGAGCGCAAATCTTGCTTCAGCTCCTCCCGCTCCAGGGCGAATTCGATATTGGCCCGGATGTACCCGAATTTGTCTCCGATGTCGTGACGCACCCCGGTGATAGGCATCGCTATCAGCCGTGACATACCGCTAAGCTGCTGAAGGGCGTCTGTAAGCTGCAGCTCTCCTCCGGCCCCGAACGGAATCCGCTCCAGCACATCGAAAATAGTCGGCTCCAAAATATATCTGCCGATGACGGCCAGACTCGAGGGCGCCTCCGCCACGCGGGGCTTTTCCACCAGACTCGATATTTCGAAGTACGGCTGATCCTGCGGCGCAGGGCCTGCTGCTTTGGGCATCACAATCCCATATTTGTCCACATCCTTGCGCGGTACCGGCTGTACCGCCACAATTGAAGCCGGCTCCCGGTGATACGCCTCCATCATGCTCCGAAGAAACGGCTCATCCGCTTGAATAATATCGTCCCCTAGCAGCACTGCGAACGGCTCGTCTCCGACGAAGGCCCGTGCCTGAAGTATTGCATGGCCGAGGCCAAGGGCGTCCTTTTGCCGGATGTAGTGAATGTCGGCCATTCCCGATACGCTGCGCACGATTTCCAGCAGCCCGGTCTTTCCTTTCTCCGCCAAAATCGTCTCCAGCTCGAAGGATTTGTCGAAGTGGTCCTCCATGGCCCGTTTATTGCGGCCGGTTACGATTAAGATGCTCTCAATCCCGGAGGCGACCGCCTCCTCGACAATATATTGAATAGCCGGCTTATCGACAACAGGAAGCATCTCCTTCGGCTGCGACTTGGTCGCCGGCAAAAACCGGGTGCCGAGGCCCGCGACCGGGATCACAGCTTTTCGAATACGTTTGTTGGTCATGAGGAATCACCGCTTTCTTTTGGATTGGATCGTGATATGACGAAATACCCGCAGCTTGCCGCCCGCGCAAGTAACAGCGATGGAGACCGCGAACGGTTGATTCAGCAAATAAAACAAAATCGACTTGTGCGCATGCATCGTTCAGTTATAATGCCGGATGTGCGCATCATGCTCATGCTCCACATGCCTGGAGCGGTATAAGTCCTGATCGTCGGGAAAGGATACTCGCTCGAAGCCGTCTTTGCCGCCGACCAAATACAGCGGACGCCCCTTCGCTTCATCATATATGCGTCCCATGTATTCGCCCATCATCCCCAGAATTATGAGGACGACGCCGTTGAAAAACAGAGAGAGGCAAACCAGCGACGCCCAGCCGGGAACCGTCGTTGACATAAACAGCTTTTCGGCAATGGCGTACAGCAAATAAATGAAGCTGCAGGCAGATAACGTGAAGCCCAGATAGGAGGCCAGCTTCAGCGGCTTATACGAAAAGGACGTAATTGCATCCGCCGACAGCTTCAGCATTTTGCGCAAAGGATATTTGGTTTCCCCCGCCCAGCGCTCATCACGCACATATTCAATAGCGGTTTGCCGGAAGCCGACCCAGCTGATGAGACCGCGCATAAAACGGTTTTTCTCCCGCACCTCGCCCAGCGCATCGCACACCTTGCGGTCAATCAGCCGGAAATCGCCGGTATCCGCCGGAATATCCACATCTGTCAAAGCACGCAGCGTCCGGTAAAAAAGCGCCGCCGTCCAGCGCTTAAAGGCGCTTTCCCCCCTGCGCTCGACACGCTTGGCGTAGACGACATCATAGCCCGTCTTCCACTTGGCCGCCATATCCATAATCAGCTCCGGCGGGTCTTGTAAATCAGCGTCGATAACAATAATCGCCCGTCCCTGCGCATAATCCATCCCGGCTGTAATCGCAACCTGATGCCCGAAGTTTCGTGAAAAATGTATGGCCTTGACGGTCGGATCGGCCGCGCTCAGCTCCCGTAAAATGGCTCCCGAGCGATCCCGGCTGCCATCATTCACGAACAGCAGCTCATAATATTCGCCCAGGCGGTTCATCACTTTTTTCAAGCGGCGGTACGTTTCGGGGAGTACCTCCTCTTCATTGTAAACGGGTATGACGACGGAATATACGATAGATGTCTTCATCACTGATGCAGCCTCCTTTAGTCAAATCGAGCTTTTTTATCGTTCAATCAGGCCGGTTCAGCCTGTGTATTCATACAAGGTTCCCGAGCGGCTCATCGTCTGTCCGCCCCGCTCTGCGTTACCTCTGTCTCCGGCTCCGCTTCGGCGGGCATTCTGCCCTTCCGGGGCTCCTTCGCCCGGACGATCGGCGGCTGGCTCGGCCGTTGAAGCCGCTTGGCTGTTTGCTCCTGCGGCGCTTGCGCCTGCCGTGCCTGGAGCGGTTGTGCCTTGATATTCCTCGGCCGGGACTTCTCGGGCGTGGGCTTGAATCCACTGGGCGATTTCATTTTGTCCGCCGCCCATTCCCCTGCCTTCGAGCAGGAAGTATTTGATTTTGCCCGCCTTGGCCAGTGCTTCCAGCTCCTCCGCCGTGATAGCCGGATCGTCGCCTTGAAAGCCGCCCCATGCCATAACCGGCAAGCCGGTCGTAATAATATAGGATGAAGCTGAAGTCGAGCGCTGTACGCCGACCAGGTAGGAGCCTTCCGTATAATGGGACAGCAAATATGGCGTCAGCCCGTCCGGGCTTGCCTGGCTCGAGGTGCCGCTCACGCCGCCCCCGCCCATGCCCATCCCGCTGCTCAGCTCCGGGCCGGCGTAAGGAAGCACTGCGCTTTTGCCGGCGTTCATCGCCGGAGTAAGCGACCAGTAGCCTGGGGCAAGCAGCAGCCCAATCAAGCCTGCCGCAATGGCGGCTCTGCCGAAGCGCGGATTAAACCGCCGTACCGCCGCCAGCAGCAGAAGCGCCGCTGTGCTGAAAAGGGCGATGGCGACAAACAGCGTCGGCCGCAGCCCGGTGTATCTCCACACCAGTACAAGCTGCACCGCTGCAGTCACAGCCAAGGCCAGCGGCAGCAGCCATTGACGCCAGCCGCTCTCCCGGCTGCGGTAATCGTTCCACATCGCAACCAGTCCCGCGCCCGCAAGCGCGGCGATACCCGGCCCCAGCATAATTAAATAGTACCGGTGGAAAAAGCCCGCGTAGCTGAAAAATACGAGCATCGGTGCCAGCCAAGCAAGCCAGAACAGGGCCGCCCGGTGCCGGGCCGAAAGCGTGCGCCAGCCTTTGATATCGCCCAGCAGCGCAATGCAGGCGATAAGAGCCAGCGGCAGCAGCCAGGATGCCTGCCCGGCCATGCTGCTGTTGAACAGACGAAGCGCGCCCGCCGTTCCAATCTCTCCGGTTCCGCCGGGGCCGCCCGCGGCACCTCCCCGGGCTCCGCCTCCGTTTTGACCGCCGTCCCCCGCAAAGCCTCCGTCTGCGCCGGGGGCCGCCGGGCCGCCGTCCATACCTGCCGGTCCAGCGCCAGCCGGCGGCTGCATCCCCATCTGGCCCGGGGCTTCGCCGGACGGCGGCTGCATCGTCATGCTATCTGCGCCGCCTTGAGCCAGAGGTAGAGCCCCAGCTCCTTGATCCTGTGAGCTTCCGCCCCCGGCCAGCCTGCCGCCCGGGCCTTCAACGGACCCGGCGGCAGCCGCAATCCCGTTTCCATCGTCCTTCGATGTACTGCCAAGACCTTGGCCGCGTCCCAGGATGCGCTCCATGCCGTTGTGGCCGATAATCAGCTCGGTCACCGTATTATTCGTACTGCTGCCGATAAAGGGCCGCTCACTGGGCGGAACGGCATCCACCACCGCCGTCCATGAAAAGGAAACGACTGCCGTAACAACCGCCGCTGCGGTTAAATGCTTGATTTTTTTCCAAAAGGACAGCTTCGCCCCAAGCAGATAACACACATAAATGGCGGGCAGAACCATGAAGGCCTGCAGCATTTTCACATTGAAGCCCATGCCGATAAGAATGACGGATGCCATCAGCCAGCGCATTTGCCCCTCTTCGCCCGCTTTGACCGCAAACCAGGCCGCTCCAAGCAGCGTCAGCACCAGCATACTGTCCATGTTATTTGTCCGCGATACGGCAACGGCCACAGGTGTTAAAGCCATAATTAAGGCCGCGATCACGCCGGCTGCCCGTCCGAAGGGCTTGCGAACGAGCAAATACAGGAGCCAGACGGAAGCGACAGCCGCGATCACCTGCGGTAAAATAATGCTCCAGCCGTAAAAGCCGAACAGCTTCGCGCTGAGCGTCTGCACCCAAAGCGCTACAGGCGGCTTATCTACCGTGATAAACCCCGCCGGATCGAAGGATGCATAGAAGAAATTGTGCCAGCTTTGCAGCATGCTGCGGACCGCGGCCGCATAATACGAATTGCTGTACCCCTCCTGTCCCAAATTGCTTATATTAAGGAGCAGAGAAAGCAGCAAAATGAGTCCCATCGCGGCTGCGTCCCAAGGACTCTTCCATTTCCGGAGCATGTCTTATTCCTCCATTTCGTAACGTATGCTGCAAGTGTAACCGGACTGCATGAAGGGAAGATGAAATCAAGCTGAAGCCCCGATAAGTGTTTGCTGAAAAGTTGCTGAAAGCCCCGCGGCTTCGTCCTTACACCGGCCTTCGGCAGCAAAAAAGACCCGTCGGGCATAGGTACAGCCTCCTCATTTTTCTTGAGTGGTTGTACCTTACTACATCAAAGGGACTTTTTCAGTGGCTTCCCCGGCAATGCCGGCTGGCCTTTTAAGGGACAAGCTGCGCGTTCGAGTTAACAAGCCAATAAACGAAATAGGGCACACCGATGATAGCAGCTACAAGGCCAGCGGAATTTCATCCGGCTGGCTAAGCCAGCGCGCCACGGTGTCGGCCACAATGAGCTGCAGGCCGCTACCGAAGCATTCCGGCCCGAAATAGTATGTACCATCGGCTTAATATAAGGGCTTCAAGGCAAAAAAGCCTTGATCTTCCGGCTTCAACAGCCGGAGAATCAAGGCCTTCGTTCGGGAGAGACGGCTTAGGACTGGGCTTCCCCTTCCTCCGCCAGCTCGTGCAGCGACTTCACTTTGCCGTGGGGCTTTTGATTTTGCTTGCGGCTTTTCCATGCGCTCTCTTCACGCCGTTTGGCATGACTCATCGTAAGCAAGCTCCTTCCTCTTGTGGATATAGACTACGAAGAAAGTATGTCCAAACCGTCCGCGCCGAATGAATGGGAAAATAACCATCGTTAGAGCATCCGGCAGCAGGAATCAGAGGGACAAGCACGGGCTCCTGTGCTTCTATGTTAATGGGAGGTCAGCCAATTCAATACGCGGTTCCCGGTACCTTTCAGGCTTTCCCAGGCTTTGAAGGCGGCCTTCTTGGCCGTGATGGCAATTTTTTTGGCTGTTTCATACACCGCCTCCCCGAATTTGGAGCCGGCCGTATAAGCGACCATCCCGCCGACGAAGCCGCCGATTATCGGTCCGGCCACAGGAATCCAGGATAACGCCGCAGCTCCAATCGTCGCACCGGCCGATCCCCAACCGATACCATATACCATGGAGGTCGTCGTGCGTCCCATCCGGTCAAGGCCTTGGCTGGCGGTTAATTGACCGGCGGTGACTTGGCCGGCTATTTTCACATTCTCAATGCCGACACTAACGATATTGGCAATGACTCCGATCGGTGTTCCTTTCGGAATGAGGGGAATCACACCCTTCTCCACCCCCGCAAACACGGCGCCTGCCGCAGCAGCCTTGATTCCGGCATCCGCCCCTGTTTGTAGAGCCAGTTCAATCGTCGCCCCGGGAGCAATGGACTCGCCGCGCATCATTTTGCAGGTGATATCCAGACCCGCCGTCAGCGCTGCGGCTTGAATGCCCGCTATGCCCGCCTGCTTCCCAATATGTTTCGCCAGCTCTTTGGTTTGGAAATGGTTCCAATTTTCCCGAGCCGCTTCTCCCCGGGCTTGAGCGGTGCGCTGCATTTCTTTAGCCTGCGGCTTGGTCAGCGGCTGACTGGCCGTCTGCACCTTATCGGTCTGACCGATGGAGCTGTCGATGCTTTTGCCGGGGAATGCTTTTTTGACCTCCGCAAGCTGCTCGGCCGGAACTACAAGACGCTGATTATTGTAATTGCCGGACCGAATCAATCTGATCGTGTCCTGTGCGGTAGCGCCGTATTTCATTTGATATTGATGCACAATGTTGCCGCCGCTATCGCGAATGACGACATCAAACGAATTTTTCCCGTAGGTTTGGCCGGGCGCGGGAGCCATAACCTCCGCCATGAACGGACTGCGCTGCAGCTTCGCGTTCATATTGAACGAATTCACATGGTGCTGCTCGGCCATAAAGCCGTCCAGATTCAGGCTCTGGCTGATACCGCCGTCCCGATTCGTAATGACACGCTTCATCTGCAAATTGGATTCATAAATGAAGCGATCCACGGTAGACAAATAGGCACCGAATTCATTGATGCTGACTCCGACCGAAGCCTCCTGCACTTTTTTGGCAAACCATTGCTCCTTCGTGCCCCCGTTCTCAATCGTTTCGTCCAACGAGCTCAAGCGCTGGGAGAAGCTCTCGATTTCCTCCATACACTGGCCGGCCAATTGCGCTGCCTCATCGCCGCCCAGGGACGGAAGCTCCTCCTTCAGCTGCCGCTCCAGCCAGTCCCGATCGTTCATGTCCTCCGGCTTCCCGGCGTAGGAGGCGAGAAATCGTCTTGTGATCCCTCCCAGCTCCGCCGCCTGCTCTTCGCTAAACCCTTCCATGTCCAGCATCCGTTCGCGCAATTCATCCGTGTCCTGGTCCTTCATATCCATTCAGGCTTCCCCCTCCTCCACATATCAGCTACTTGAAGCATTTTTGAATTTCCGGGTTTCATATTCCTTCGTCATTTTTTCAAGCGGCTCTCTCATAATTTCAGACAACGAATGCGTATTGTGAATGGCTTCGATAATGTCCTGCGTCCGCAGTGACGACTTGCCAGCCGTAAACACGGCTTCAATGCTCTCCTTCACCACGCCTTCGATATCCGCCCCGCTGTATCCCTTCGTGCGCTTCACCAGCTCGTCAATCCGAATGTCCGGAAGGTCCGTTTTGCGCCGCTTGCCGATATGAATCTCAAATATTTTTTTCCGCTCCTCCTCGTTCGGGAGGCCGACATAAAAAATTTCGTCAAACCTGCCCTTTCGCATCAGCTCCGGCGGCAGGTTCAAGATGTCGTTGGCGGTGGCGACAACAAAGGCTGCGCTCTTCTTCTCCTGCATCCAGGTCAAAAAGTGTCCGAACAGCCTCGTCGTCACCTCGGCCCCGCCGCCGCCCTCCTTGATGCCGGCAAAGGCTTTTTCCAGCTCATCAATCCAGAGGACGCACGGGGAAATAGCTTCGGCAAGTGCTATCGCCTTACGCATTCTGGCCTCGGATTCGCCTACGTACTTCCCGAGAAGCCGCCCCATATCCAGGCGCAGCAATGGTACGCCGAGCAGCTTGGCCGCCGCTTTGGCATTCAGCGACTTCCCGCAGCCGGGAACTCCGGCAATTAAGACGCCCTTGGGCATATCAACACCGAATTGCGCGGCCCGCTCCAAATCGCGAATGACGGCCGCCTTTTTTTTCAGCCAGGACTTCAGGCTTTCAAGCCCGCCGATGTGATCGAAATCCTCCTCGGATTGAATCATCTCCAGAATACCCGATTTTTTGACGACCTGCCGCTTTTGGTCCAGTATCAATTCCAGACTCTCGTGGCTTAATTTCCCGCTGCTCGCATAGGCCAGGGAAACGATATTTTTCATTTCGTATTCAGTCAAGCCCTTGAATGCCGCCGCCATTTCCTCCAGCAGCGCAGAGCTCAGAGCAATGTAATTTTCTTCTGCGAAGGCTAGAATCATGTCGCGTATCTCACCAAGTGAAAGCGGGTCCGTATTAAAAATCGTAATGTGCTGCTCCAAATCGGGCGGAAGCACAAGCACCGGCGATACCCAAATAACCGTCGCCTGAATGCGGCCCGACAAAATATGGTACGCGATATTTTTGAGGATGCTGATTACACGCGGATTATCGAAATAATGATGGCCGTCCTTAATCACTAGGATTTTGTGCTCCAGCTCCTCGGGATCAAGGAACAGCTGCAAAGCCTGTTCCAGGCCGCTGATGTGCAAATCACGGGGGGATTTGACCAGCTGGCCGGACCCGCAAAGACGCCAATCCCTGATTTCATTGGCCGCATCCCATTCCACCACATCCCGTGCGGCTGATTTGGCGACCGTTCCAATTAAATGATCGGCCTTCATCTCCTCGAAGGTTTCGAGGTAAAGCAGCGGATAACCCGCATCAATGCAGTGAAGCATTTTGGGGGATAGCTGTTCGGACGACATGATTTTTCCTCCAAATAGTAGTTATCATTTCATTCACATTAAATAAAGGTAAAAGATGGTTCCTGAGCTTCTATGTATTCCTCTACAGCATCTTGCTTCTCCATGCTTCGATAAAGCCGGCCTGCATCGACTGGAAATAGCGCTGGATTACGCCGTCCTGATATACGGCATCAAAAAATTGATTGGCACACTCCCTCAAGCTGGACTCCAATTCCGCCATGGGGAGCAAATAGTTGTACACCTTATATTCGGTTTCGCCGAACAATCCCTTTTTGGTCTTCGTGATGTCAAAGTGGGTCATCCGGTTGATCAAATGATGATACGGGACCAAGTGCTTCGTATAATCAAAACGATGATCAAGGAACTCTTCCATGCAATCCCTTAAGTCCCCTTCGATGCTGGTGTCGCTCCGCTGCTCGCTTCCGGCATGCAGTGTGACCAGATAAGCAGATGACTTGCCAATGACTGAAGGAATTGGAGCAGCCTTCAGCTCGACTTGAGGTACCTTCCGGCCGTGGGTGGCAAACAGCTTTTCCGTTTCCTTCTGAAACGTTTTCAGCTTCCTGACCATTTGCTCCGCGTACTTTTTGCTGAGCAGCTGGGTAATGCGCCCGCTTTTATTGGACTGAAAAAAACCTTCGGCATCCGTGTACGCCCGCCTTAGACGGTTATTCGCGGCTTCCTGCGCCTCCCGCTCCGAATGAAACCGAAAGCTGGAATCGTAAGACATATCCAATTCCGTGTTGGCTGTCTCTTTTCCCAAGCCGGTACCCAAAAATTTCTGAATTAACGCCCCAAGCTCCTCCATAAAAAATGTTTGCGAGCGTGCCGCAACATTTTGTGCAGCCTCGATTTTGTTGACCTTGTTCATGTCCACATTGAGTCCGGCCGCATACAGCTCCTTCAGAAGCCGGACCTGTCCCGCTTCATAATAAGGCGTATAATCATAGCCGCTGCTTTCCAGCTCCTGCAGCAGTTCATCCGTCACCAGGGGACTCCCCTCCTGCTCCGCTTCAGACAAGCTGCGACCGGCATTCACTTTATTGCCCGTTCCGGCAGTGGGTTTACCGTCCTTCTGATGCCCTGCTTCGGCGGCTTCCCCCTCATTCTGCACCTCAGCCTCAGGCGGAGCCGGGTGATACACCGGCAGCTCGATATCCTGGAACACAATCCCCTTTGCGGCAAATGCATCCGGATCGGCCGGTAAAAGCGTGATTTGGGGACGATTCACACCGATATAGACGACGTCCGGGAACGCATCGGTCAACCGGAATTCGCTCCCTGCCAAATGAATCTGCGGATTGCCTGCGGCGTGAATCCCCTTCAACCGCTCGTCCAGCTCTTCCTGTGAGAACACAAGCTGAAGCCCGCTCAGCACCTCGGACGGGACTTGAAATAACGCACAAAGCCTGGACGGCAGCTCCGCACGCTCACACGTATGCAGTACGGCCAATTGCTCATGCAGCTCGCTGTATCTCCGCTGCTCCAGCCACATAGCCAGCCTTCCGTCCAGGAAATACCCCGTTATTTTCACCGGATCAAAGAACGCGATGACTTCCTCCAGCGTCCTGGCTTCTTGACCGTCTCGTAATCGTAGCGGAAATCGGACGATTCGTTTCGTCATTCCCTGTCACTCCTTATCATAAACCTGGTACATGAGCTGTATTTGTCGTTTCAATTCCTCGCGTAAAAAATCCGGCCCCAGCAGCTCGGCATGTTCCCCTTGGCTGAGCAGCCATATCAGGCAGCCTCTGCCGAACACCTCCGCTTCAATGACCGCCTCGCTTCCGGTTTGGCTGATTACCTTGGCCGTCGGGAACCGATCCAGCACCGCTTCCAGCGAGCGTCCCCTGTATACGAACTTCAGCCGGATCAGCTCTCCGCCATGCATAAACTGAATGCGCTTTTTGAGCTCCCCGTCTTCGAAACGGCGGTATTCATACCGGCGGCCGAGCAGCTTGAACCTTTCGATGCGGTCCACCCTGAAGAAAGCCGGGTCTGTGTATTCCGCATCCTTAATTTGAGCAATCAGGTAAAAATAAAATTCCGAGAAAACGACCGCCAGCGGATAAACCGTGCGCTGACTGCGGCTGCCGTCCATTTTGACAAAATCCAGCTCAATCGTTTCTTTTCTCAAAATGCATTGTCCGAGATCCCAAATCATTTTCAAGACCGGCTTCCCGTGTGTTAACGCCTGATAATGAAACTTCTCATTCATGACCAGCTCTTTGATGGCCCGCTGCTCCGGCTTGGAAACCATGGCGCTGACGGCGTCCAGCAGCCCTTCCATTTCCGCCTTGCAAAACGCGCGGCTTTCCAGCAAAATTTTGACCAGCGCGAACACCTCTACCGGAGTGACCCCGGTATCGTCCGGCTTTTCCAGCCTGTAGCCCTTCTCCTGATAATCATAGAGCACATGCTCCCCGGGATATTGATCGGCTATGTAGGCGCGCACCTCATCCATGTCCCGCTGAACCGTTTTGGGGGTTACGCCCCACTCGGCGATCAGCTTGTCCTTTCGCAGCAGGCTGCCCTTGCGCAGCCGGTCATACATCGACAGCACACGCCCGGCCTTGTTGTCGCTGCGTTCCATCTGTTCTCACCACGCTTTCCCGATTCTTCCCTATCATACCAAATCAGATGGACAATCGTTGTCCATCTGATTCATAATTTATATGAATGTTGTTCTCCGATTAATCCACCCGGAACACAGGTCCTTTTGGCACAAAGGGCAGATGATGCCCCCTTGGAAGCAAATACGCGTGGTCCCGTTTGACAGCGACTTTATGGCAGAAGCGGCTTCATGCACTTCCTAATAGAGGAATTTTTCTCAGGCGTGCGGCATTGGACATGAGACAGCATGCCGCCATACGTCGGAAAACAGCGGCTTCGCCCATTTTTCCTATGTTAATCACCATGTCATAAGACCCTTCATAAACTAACCTTGACTGTATCCCTGCACCTTGTAACACAACAGCCTAGGCAAGGAGGGGTGGCACACATTGAAGGGCAGCGATCATAACAATATCTTGACCAATCGGGAACGCGAAGTCTTTGAATTGCTGGTTCAGGACAAAACAACCAAAGATATCGCTCAACAACTGTTCATCAGCGAAAAGACTGTGCGAAATCATATTTCCAATGTCATGCAAAAGTTGAATGTGAAGGGCCGTTCGCAAGCCGTTGTCGAGTTAATCAAGCTCGGCGAGCTCAAAATCTGACGATGCGGTCCCTGACCCTTCCAACCGGCAAGCCTCCGTTGGCGTCCGTCTGTTTCTGACAGGCGGCGGAATGGGGGTTTTTTGTATTGTCACTGTAGTGTCATAAAAAGCTTCATGTGCCATCACTGCTTAGATGAGTTGTTGTATCATTTGGATTGTAATGAGATTTCGGAAAAAAAACCAAGCGAATGCTAATTTTAGGCATCGCTTGGTTTTCTTTTTTATTGATCGAAGTATTGAAGCTGCTCATTACAGTCTGCAATTCTTGCATGTTCAGCTTTTGGATAGCCAAGCCAACGGGTCTTTTGGGAACACCACCAGCAGGAACAATGAATCTTTCCTTTAGCGAAGATGCCGTTATGTTTGACGAACCATCCCCACTGATTGGCTAATCGTTTTTTGCGTTGAATGACCCGCTTCCTATGATGTCGAATAATGGCTCGACTGCGGTTACTTCTAAAAGGCTTCATTACCGTCACGCTCCCTTGGGATAAGGCTCAGCCCGCAGGAGGTTCAAGGGTATGACTTCTACGGGCAGAGCGTGAGGGCAATCTTAATCTCGTGTAAAGACATAGTATCCCTCCAAGAAGAACAATCAATCGGAGTAATGAATCCGCATCGTTTCAAAATCAACCTTCCATTTGGCTTTCATCATAAAATCAATGCCGAGTATTCCATCGAAGCCATAAGGCTCTTGAACTGACCCGAGCTGGACGGGGAAGGTTTTGAGTTGAACATGCTCAACCCTAAAATGAGGAATGACCTGTTCATAGCAGACTTCACTTGTTCCGCCTACCCCGTACATTCGTTTGGCTCTGCCATGAATGAAATCAATGTGAATGCCTATTCGAGAGAGCAAATCCGTATCAAATATCGTCGCGGCACATCCTGTATCGAACAATACATCCGACAATTGAATGCTCTGGTCGTTATGCATTAATGTTAAGGAGACAACGGGCAATCCATTGTGGAGACGTATGTTCATGTGTGTCGCCGCACGCCTGAGAAAATTTCTTCTACGACCTTTACATCGGTCCGGCTGGTATGGAAAACGTACAGCTCTCGCGATGGATATAACTTGTGAAAGTGTTTGTATCCGCTCCAGGCTTCTTGTGGAGTGTCGTAATCTTGTATAACAGTCAAGTCTTCAAGATGGCGTAAATGATGGTTTGAACTTGCTTTTAAAGCTTCTACCAATACAAAACGGCTCGGATGTTGTTCCATAATTTGTTCCCATTTCATCCGCCTCACCTCGCTTGATCGTTTGGTTTGATTATAGCATAAGTGCTTGATGAAATTTCAGGCATGATTCCATTCAAGGTAGTGCGTTTTGGAATTGACTCTTTCTTTATGTGAATTCATGCTACTTCGGAAGCCATATAGTACCGGTGTTATCGCCGTAAGATGTAATATTTAATATGGTTATTTATAAATTCTATGCCGACCCATGCACAAAGAAATACAAACATGCAGAGTATAAAACAAGATCCAATGCATCAACCTATTCTCGAAACAGGTCATCCTTACGTGTGGAGGGAACAGCAGCCTATGAATTTCAAAATTGTAATGGTGAATATTGTAATCCTGCTCATCATCATTGCCGGTCTTGGCACCGGGGTGTATTACTACAACCAATCGGCGAATTTCGTGACAACGGATAACGCGCATATCGACGGGCAGCAAATTGCTATCGCGGCTCCCGCTTCCGGCAAGCTGACAGAATGGAACGCGCATCTGGGCAGAGCTTATAATGCAGGTGATAAAATCGGCACCATCCAGACGGCCTCCGGCGCCGCGGCCGCGGCTGCGGGTGAAGCCGCGGCCGCACCGGGCAAAATCAACATTGAAATTCCCGTCAACGGCACCATTGTGCAGCAGTCGGTCGTCCCCAACAGCTTCGTCTCTCCCGGAACGGTGCTTGCGCGCGCTTATGATTTAAACAATCTGTGGGTAACGGCCAATGTGGAGGAGAAGGTGTACAATTCGATCAAAGCCGGGCAGACGGTAGATGTGTATGTGGATGCTTATCCGGGAACAACGCTTACCGGCCGGGTCGATACGATTGGACAAGCAACCGCCGGAAGCTTCTCTCTGCTTCCAACCTCGAACACAACCGCCAACTATACCAAAGTGGCGCAGGTGCTGCCGGTCACCATTTTGATGGACGGCTATAAGGGTGTGTCCCTGGCGCCGGGGATGAGCGTCAAAGTGCGGATTCATATCTAGGAGGAATCTTCCTTGGAGAACATATCCATCGGCAAAACGCTGACTACCCTTATGCTCGGCGCGTTCATTTCGATTTTGAACCAGACCTTAATCAATATCGCCCTGCCGCACATGATGACCGATTTCAATATTTCGGCCACAACCGCGCAATGGCTGACAACCGCTTATATGCTGGTAAACGGCGTGGTTATCCCGATCACCGCTTTTCTGATTGGCACATATGGGACACGGATCCTGTTTTTGTCGGCCATGCTGTCATTCACGCTGGGATCGCTTGTTTGCTCGCTGGCCCCAACCTTCGCGGTGATGCTGATCGGCCGGGTGATACAGGCAGTGGGCGCTGGCATGATGATGCCGCTGGTGATGAGTGTGTTTCTGGCTGTATTTCCTCCGGAAAAAAGAGGCTCCGCCATGGGAACCATGGGCATCGCCATGATTTTCGCCCCCGCCGTCGGACCGACTCTGGCCGGCTGGATTGTGGAGCATTATACGTGGCGAATCCTGTTTATAATGATGATTCCGCTTGGATTAATAGACATTCTTCTGGCGCTTCGCTGGCTGAAGGATGTGCTCAAGCCGACTCATCCTGTGTTTGACTCGTGGGGGGCGATTTTCTCCACGATCGGATTCGGTACGCTCCTGTACGGGTTTAGTGAAGCGGGAAGCCATGGCTGGAGCAGCTTTACGGTTATCTCCTTTTTGTCGGTCGGTGTGCTGTTTATCGGGATTTTCATCTGGCGGGAGCTGTCCATCGATCAGCCGCTGCTGGAATTTCGGGTGTTCCGGTACAATATTTTCACCCTCACGACCATCATTAACGCCGCCATCACCCTGTCCATGTTCGGGGGCATGATTCTGCTTCCGATTTATTTGCAAAATATACGCGGCTTTACTCCCCTGCAATCGGGTCTGCTGATGCTGCCGGGCGCGATTCTCATGGGGATTATGTCCCCGGTTTCAGGCGCCCTCTTCGATCGGATTGGAGCCAGGCCGCTTGTTATTGTCGGTCTTCTCATTACCGGGATTACGACCTGGGAGCTGACGAAGCTGACTTCAAGCACAACGTATTCCAGTATTATCTGGATCTATACGATTCGCAACCTCGGGATGTCGCTGCTGATGATGCCGGTGCAAACCGCCGGGCTGAATCAAATTCCCCAGCACCTGAACTCCCACGCCACCGCAATGTCCAACACGATGCGCCAAATTGCCGGGTCGATCGGGACGGCCCTGCTGGTCACCGTCATGACGTCCCGTTCAACGGTTCATCAAAGCGATTTCAGCAACGCAATCGCTGCAAGCAACACGTATATCTCGGGCGCATTCCAGTCCTTGTCGACCACAATGGCGGCCGTGAGCGGGCTTCCCGCCGAAGCGGGGTCGGCCCTTGTAATCCAGACGCTCTACGGGCTGACGATGAAGGAGTCCACAATCAAAGGCATCAATGATGCCTTCCTGGTAGCTCTTCTCTTTACAGCGCTGGCGCTTGTCCTGTCCCTGTTTCTCCGGCGCGTCAAGCACCCCAAAACAACGGAGGAAGCCGCCTCGCCTGCACCCGAGCTTCCGCAGGAGACCGGTTAAGCATGGGGTTCAGTCAAGAGGTCGATCTTACGGCGACTTCTAAATAACAAAAACGGGCGCCGATGCTCGCCGGCTATACCCGTTTTTGTTCATGTCCAAGCTCGTTTATTGTCCGCCAGCGCCCGCCTCTACAAGCAGAGCTTCAGCCGACACCGTCCGGTTTCTTCCCGTTTCCTTCGCTTTGTATAACGCCTGATCCGCAAGATGAAATAAAGTATCTCTGGTCTCGGCCTGCGACGGATAATGAGCCACCCCAAGCGAAACGGTAACAGGCCGCTTCAGCGGATTCTCGCTCTCCATCGTCAGGATTCGAATGCGTTCAGCCGCTGTAATGGCATCGGCCAACGCTGTAAGCGGCAGCAGCACCACGAATTCCTCGCCCCCGTACCGGCTGCATACATCCCCCGGCCGAACGGACAGTGTGATCATCTCCGCCAAATATTGCAGTACCGTGTCTCCCACCGGATGACCGTACGTATCATTTATCGATTTGAACCGATCAATGTCAAGAATAATCAAGCAAAACGGAGTCTGATCGTCCATCCACTGCTTGATGATCGCTTCCAGCGTCCTGCGGTTTTTCAGACCGGTCAATGCATCCGTCATCGCTTCATGGGTCAGCTGCGCCTTCTGTACCTTCATCCCGTTCAAGGTCAGGGTAATCGTTTTGGTCAACAGATCGGCCTCCCTGTTCCAGTGCGGCGCGGTTTCCGGCAGAACGGCATCCTCATGCCCCATTCGGCTCACATAATTCGCTAGCGACACGAACGGCCTGGCTAACTGGCGGGCGAGCCAAATCGTTACCAGCATCAGTACCATAAACGGAAATAACGTATAGAACAGCAGCGAACGGATATGATGGTTCAATTGCCGATTGACTTCCTCCAGCGGGGAAACGACGACGATGCCCCAACCCGTCTCACGGACATAGGAGTAGCCAGCCAGCAGTGTGACCCCTTTCGTATTCACTACAAGCTCTGATCCGCTTTGACCCTGAATCAGCTTATGGACTGCCGTATTCACGCTTACATTTTCACCCAGCCTGGTTTTGTCCGGATGATACAGCAGATCCCCGTCGGAATTGACCACATAGAAATAGGAGCCTGTCTTCTCAAAGGACTTGTTCCCGAAAATCATATTCAACACGTTGTCATCCTGCAAATACATAGTACCTGCGATAAAGCCCCGGTACGCTCCATTCCGGTCGAATATCGGTTCAGAAATGAGCACGATAAGCCTTCCTGTAGAAGGGGTCGTATATGGTTTGGAGATATACGATTTCCGCTGTGCCAAAGCATCCATGGCCGCCCCGGTCGTTAGCTTTCTTCCGGCCGCTCCGAGCGAGGAAGGAGCTAACGTCCGAATGATCCCGTTCTCATCAGAAATAAACATCGAATTGAAATAATTGCTGCTGTTACGGAACATCTCCAAAGACTCGTTCAAATCAGGAGTATCAACCAGCGGCCGGTTGGAATAATAGGCAGCCATATTTTTCAAGCTGCTTCTCATAGAGGCAAATAAAGAGTCCATGGTCTGGCTCATCTTGGATGCGCTCGAATAATTCAGGGTCAAAGTCGTATTATAGAGCGACTGCTTCTGGGATTGATACGAAGCGATAAGCAGCATCGTAAGTGTAAGCACCACGGACAACGTAACCAATCCCGTCAAAAGCGTTGTCAAGCTGATATGCTTTGGTATAGCGGTAATCCTGTTCGACACAGGCACAAAACACCCTTCTTTATCTAGATGTCAAGACTTTGTTGGTAATTTTAATGTAATTCGACGTTATCCGACATTTCCCTTTATTTTGTTCTGAATTTAGTCCGGATGATAATTCATGTCATTATTAGGATATATTTTAAAAGTGCAATTGAAAGAAAGTGATGCATGGAAGCCATGATAATTCCGCACCAATACATGAGTGGACGACAAATACCCATGGCTTACTGCCGTGTTCGTGACAAAAATAAAGACAGCCTCTTCCGGAGTAAACCCCGTCATGGCTGTCTAAAGGCATATTCTTGATTTGACGCAGGACTCGTGCTACTCCATATGCTCTGCAATGAGCAGCAGATCGGCTTTGCTCACGTCCGGTGAAGCGCTCGACAGCGTGTAGATGATTGTCCGGCCGCTTTCCTGCTCCAGCCAGCTGAGGTCCTTCATTTGCCCGGTTTCGCTAAGCAAGCTGCTGCTCTCCGACACAAAATAGGCTGCATGGCCCCAGACGCTCACTTTCTCTGCAGCTGCAGAGCCGCCCCGCTGCAGCTCCACATGCAGCTCTTTGTCCTCTACAGGAAGCAGATGGTAACGCAGCTCGATTTGTGCCCCCCGATCGTTGCTGTACAGTAGGCCCGGCTGTTCGGGAACAGCGACGGCGGCATGCTGCCAGGCCATTCCCTGTCCACCGGCGATTGCTTTCTTCTCCAGCGCTTTGCGGGCTTGCTCCCCCGCCTCCACATCAAGCGTTCCGCTGATTGGAGACTGCATTTCCCCTCTCGTAAACACAAAGCCTTCCGGCAGCATCGCCGGGACTTTGATGGCTGTATACTTGCTTTTTACATGCTGCTTCCAATCTGCAAGCGACGGATATGCTTCCGGATTCGTAATCAGGATGACGCCAGGAAGCTTCCGGTCAGCGAGCTGCCGGTTATATACCCATGCCGATTCCCCCGGTTGAAGCCCTGAACGGACTTCGTCCCAGCTTGACCGGACAGCAGCTCGTATATCCTCCGGTAAATCGAGCTGCGCCGAAGCGGCTGTCTGCATCGAGACGCTCCCCGAATACAACGAGTACAGCCAGCCTGACGCGTAGGCCGCTCCCGTAAATACGAACAAGCTTACCGCTACAATCGCAATCCGCAGCAGCGGCCTTCGCGCCAGCAGAACGATTCTCCGCTGTGATGACTGTGAACCCTCCGTAATGAGCGCCCCGATTGCGGCGTCCAGCTTGTCCGGATATTGTAATGTCTCCGCATACTGCTTCAAGCCCAGCTTTACTTGACTTTCAATGGACATGAGCCGATTCCTCCTTTACCTGTCGAGAAACAGATCGTTCCGCATACCCACGCAGCTTTTCCAGAGCGGCATGATGCCTCGATTTTACAGTCCCTACCGGAATACTGAGCAGCTCCGCGATTTCCTCAAACGTTTGCTCCTGATAGTAACGCAGTACAATGACACTTCTCAGCTTAAAGGACAGCCGGTGTACAAAATCGGCTATCTCCAGCCGGCGCTCCCGCCTCAGCAGCACCTCTTCGGAATTCGGCGCCGCTTCCATTGCTTCAAGGTCCCGGCTGCGCTGCGCAATTCTAAATTTGCGCCACAGCCTGCGGTTCCAGCTTCGCGTCTGCCGGATGACAATCCCGGTCAGCCAAGCCTGAAACGGCCGATCCGGCCGGTAGGAGCCTATGGATTTAAACAGCTCCGCATACACCTCGCTGACCACATCCGGCGCATCCTGCTTGCTGCCGATGAGCAGCACCACAGTCCGGTACACCCGTTCCTTGGTCGCTTCATACATGCAGCGGTAAGCTTCCTGATTGCCCTGAAGCATGCCCGCAACCCATTCCTGTATTTGCGCTTCCGTCAACCTTCCAGCCCCCTCTCTTGGTTTGTCACTCTATATTGGTCCGAAAGGAAGAAAAGGTTCGGTTTCGTTTCACAATTTATTTGCCGGCAAGCCTGTCCTTACGCAGCCCGATACAGGGATCTGCGGACATGATGCCATATAATTCACTCCTGCTGACATAGGCTTGCCTTCTATGCGGCGGGTACAATGAACATATACATCCGACTTTTTGACAAAAAGGGAGAGGCCATATGACACACATCGGTCCGTTTATGGAACGAATCCGAAGCACGCTGCAAGCACACCGGCTGGAGGGCTGCGGAACGTACGCGCGTTATTTGCCCGTCTCCGCGAAGGACGAGGAGCGTTGGACAGACGTGTATGGAACGGCGGATGCCGCCATCATTTTGTACACCATGGATGAGCTGCCCCGCGATCCCGAGGAACGGACAGGATGGATTCTGAACCTGCAGGGCTATCAGGAACCGGCGACCGGCATGTTCCGCGGACAAAAGCACCATGAAATCCATAGCACGGCGTTTGCCTTGTCGGCGCTGGAGCTGTTCGATGCAGCAGCTGCCCACCCATTGACAAAACTGGTGCCCTTGCAGGACCCGGCGCAGCTCTCCAGCTTCTTAAACGGACTGGACTGGGTGAACAAGCCCTGGTCCGAGTCTCATCTGGGAGCAGGAATTTACGCCTGCATGGTGCTGTCCGGCGCTGCGTCTCCCGCATGGGAGGAGGCTTATTTCCGCTGGCTGTGGGACAATGCCGATCCGCAAACCGGCTTGTGGCGCAAAGGCTGCGTCGCGGACGAGGCATTTGCGCCGCTAGGCGCTCCGATTTTCCACCATCTTGCAGGCAGCTTTCATTACTTGTTTAATCAAAATTACCGCAAAAAGCCGCTCCGCTACCCGGAGAAGCTGCTGGATACGGCGCTTTTCCTTTATAAGCAAAACGCTCTCGATTATAACCCGGAAGCACTGTCCTACTTCGAGGTGGACTGGATATACACCATCGGCAGCGCTATGCGGCAAACGGATCATCGGCTTGAAGAATGCCGGGCGGCAATGGTCCAAACCGTCAAGCCGTTCCTCGCTTATATCGATCGGCTTGGTGCCAAGCCGGAGGAGCCCTTGCCCGACCTGCACTCCTTGTGCGGAGCCATCAGCGGACTGGCCGCGATCCAGCAGTGGCTGCCGGAGCTGGTTCAGACCGATCGCCCTTTGCAGCTGGCGGTAGACCGCAGGCCGTTTATTTAAAAATCCGGGGAATGTGTCCAGCAGCCAAAGCATGAAGAAAGCCGCGGACGGGAGAATACGCCAAACCGGGTGCTTCGACATCTTGATTAACCATGTGGGGATTCTTCAAGAGCAGTCGGACGGGACGGGGCTGTTATCTTGAGCATAAAGAAACTAAGCGCAGCCGTGACACAGCCAAGGGTGCCTACCAGCAGAAATCCGTCCCGCAGCGTTAATAAATCTCCGGCCAGCCCCATGACAAGCGGCCCCGCGAACATCCCAAGCCCGTAGATCGCCTGGTAGAAGCCCATCGCGGTTGCCCGCCGGCCGGAGTCCATATGCTTAATGCTGAGCGACATCAGCACCGGTGTCGTAAAGCCGCGGCCGAAGCCGGCGACAGCCTGCGTTGCAATAAGCAGCCATAACGAGCCGGTAACGGGAATCAGCAGGGTAAATACGCCGCTAAGCACAAATCCAAGCACGATCACCTTTCGTTCGCCCAGCCTGCGGGCCAGCACCGCACCCCCAATCCACGAAGCCAGCGCCGTCGGCAGTGTGGAGAAAAAGGTCAGAAGCCCCATCTCCAGCTTCGTCGCGCCGAGCGCTTGCGCATACACAGGGGTAAACCCGAATACGGTGGCGAACATCAGCAGCTGAAACAAAATCGCCAGAAAGGACACCGTCAGCAGGGTCCGGTCCTGCGAAACTTGTACAAACCCCTTTACAGTTAATTTCTGCGCGCCTTCCTCGAATTTTTCCACAATGAAAAACGCTCCGATCATGCCGATTATACCTACCGCCGCTCCGATCAGAAACGCGCTCTCCCATCCGTAGCGCTCTGCGAACCAGCCGCCGCACAGAATGCCCAGCATTTGGCCGAGGGAATTGTAGACAGTTATCGTGCCCATGGCCCGAGTCGTGTCGTTTACCGCATAGTAGCTGGCAAATAATATGGTGAAATCGACCCAGGTCGCTGCCGCCGCGCCAGCAATAATCCGCAACAATAAAATCCAATTCAAATCCTGCGACAGTAAAATGCCGGCTCCGGCAACAACCGAGAACACCATACCCAGAATAATGAACAGTTTACGCTTATGTATGCGATCGGATACGACGCCAACCGGGATGCGCAGCAGCATTTGGCTAAGTCCGTACATGCCGACAATGAGACCCGCCATCTGGCCCGACGCTCCGAGGTCCATCACATAGGCGGTCAATATCGGCACACAGGTGTACATAGAAAACCAAAATAACAACGTGACGGCACAAAATAACGGGATCCGGTAACCGGATGGTGGAGATTGCATAGTCCAAGCCTGTCTCCCTTCGGATGTTTATTGTGTATCATGACGGCTCTTCGCCGGATTGTAAGAAAAACTTCACAAAAGCAGCAACAGCAGCTCCACCTGGTACAGGTGGGCCGCCGTTGATTAGTGTAAGCCGCTCTTGCTTTGCTTCCTCTTCATCTGTAAGGTTCAACCCTCAGATGCCGTCTCCGTAAAAATAGTCCTTATACTTATAAACGATTCCGTCATCCGCCATATGGCCGGTCTGCCCGTCTCTGCTCAGCTTCACCCGGAAGCCGAGCCGCTCCTTAAGATGCACCAGCGCAATCCCCACCGCAAGCCCGGACAGCATCAGCATCATCGGATGCACATGGGCAAACAGCAGCAGCGCCACCGCCAGCGCAGCTGTAATGCAGGTGGACACATCCAGCAGCGCCGTTCGGGCAATACGAATCGCAGCAAGTACGATCATCGCAGCCACCGCCGCGCGAATGGCTTCAAAGGCGGCAGCGATTTTGGGGTTCTCCCCGAATGCGACGAATCCGATGCTCAGCGCCAGAACAATAAGAAATGTCGGCAGCGTGATACCGAAAACAGCAATCATCGCGCCCGGCAAGCCGCCCAGCCGGAAGCCGATAAATGCGGCGGCGTTGACGGCAATTCCGCCCGGGGCTGCGCCCGCAACAGAAATGACATCCCCCATCTCCTCCGGCTTCATCCATTTGCGCTTCATTGTCATTTCCCGCTCCAGCACCGGAATCATCGCATAGCCTCCGCCGAATGTGGCCGGGCTAATACGGACAAACGACATCCAGATGTTAAACAGCTTTTTGGCAGTAACAAGTGTCGTCCCCTTCACTGCAAGACCCTTCTTTCCGTATCCCTTTTCTTCTAGTATAGCACAGCATGCCCCGCTTGGCTGTCCCGATTTTTGCCTGCAAGCGGCCGGAGGCAGGAAACGGGCGAATGGACTGCATTCGGTATCCCCCCGGCGGCGTGTGACGGCTAAGGCCATACGCCGGACCGCCGTGACGGCAACTCTAAGCAGTGATCGTCCGGCAGAATACATATGCTCTACTGGGGGTTATTGGCTCCTTGATACCATGCATATTTGCCGTGCAGCAGGTCAAAATGGTAACAATCTACCAAAAGCCGGGGCATGGTCATGCCCGGATTCCATCCCGAATGCAAACTGCATCATAGACCGGTCGCCGCCGTAACCCAGCCGCCTCGGGCCGCATCCGAGCCTCGCTGCTTTGCAACGACCGGGATTCGCTGGACCCGGTATTTGTTCTTGACGGACTACGTTGCTTTTGCTCTTAATATTGCGCTTACAACGTTTCATTCGGAGCTTTGTCTCTTGTATATTGGCGGGTGTGGCGATTTTCGCCAAAAAAGCTCTGATTTATAGTACAATGTAGAAAATCATTCCACACCGTTCGACAACGACATCAAAGAAACAGGGGATTGACAGATGCTGCGATATTTATTGAACAGGGTGAAGCTTACTCCGCCGCGCGTGCTGGCCGCCGGCTTCCTGATTATTATCTTCATCGGCACCGTGCTGCTTTCCTTGCCGGAGGCAGCCGCGAGCGGGCAGCCGCTCCATGTTATTGACGCCCTGTTTATGGCCACCTCGGCGACCTGTGTGACGGGACTGTCCGTCGTGGATACGAGCACGCAATTTTCGCTGTTCGGGGAAATCGTCTTGCTGGCGATGGTACAGCTCGGCGGGCTCGGCTTTATGACAACCATTACCTGGATATTGCTGGCCGTAAAAAAGCGGATCTCGCTGCAGGAGCGGCTGATTCTCAAAGAATCGCTCAATCAGGAACACATGGAGGGCATTTTACGTCTTATTATTCGAGTGTTCCTGTATTCGATTACGTTCGAAGGAGCGGCCGCTGTATGCTTCGCCTTACGGTGGTCATTGGAGATGCCTTGGGGACAAGCCGTGTATTTCGGCCTTTTTCACGCCGTATCGCTATTCAATAACGCCGGGATCGAGCTGCTGGGCGGGCTTCAGCCCTACGTCAACGATCCCGTCATCAATGTGGTGTCCATGCTGCTGATTCTGTTTGGCGGGATCGGATTTATCGTCATTTCCGAGCTGATTGAATACCCGAAAACCCGCAGATTGTCCCTCCACAGCAAAATCGTCCTGTATATGACAGGACTTCTCACGGTTATAGGGGCTATCGTTATTTTTATTTTTGAATCTACGAACAAGGCTACGCTGGGGCCGCTGGGTCTGGATACGAAGCTGCTTGCGGCGCTGTTCCAATCCGTATCGCTCCGCTCCGGGGGAGTGAACACGATCGATATCGCCGGGCTGCGGGAGGCGACGCAATTTTTCATGATTATCATGATGTTTATCGGCTCGGCTCCGGGCTCTACCGGGGGCGGTATCAAAATTACCACCTTCGCTATTCTTATCGGCGCCCTGCTCTCCATGCTGCGCGGCAAGCAGGATGTCGTCCTGCTGCGATACCGCATTCCGTCCGGCGACATTCACCGTGCGGTCATGCACACGATGATCGGCGTGTTCCTGCTCGTCATTGCCGCCATGCTGCTTTCCGTGGTGCAGGATCAGCACTTCCTGATGCTGCTGTTTGAGGCCGCTTCCGCCTTCGGGACCGTTGGCCTGAGCATGGGGCTGACCGCCCAGTTGACGCTTGCCGGAAAAATGATTATTATCGCCATGATGTTTATTGGCCGGATCGGCCTCGTAACGCTTGCTCTCGCGCTGCAGCCCAAGCCGAAAAAGGAGCTGTACCGCTATCCGGAGGGAAGCATGATTATCGGCTGATTCCATTCATACCACGCCTTGAGGTGACTAACGATGAAGCATTATACGCTATATGTATCCATTCATGACTATTCCAAAATTATAGCCGCCATTTTAGATGCTTTCGACGATAAACAAGTGGAAACCGCTGAGGATGGGCTGCAAGTCACCGTAACCGACAAAAAATGGTTCAGCAGGCAAACGCTCAAGTTTTCACTGAGAACCCGGGACAGCGATCCCAAAGCATTTGAAACGATGATTGACGGAATGTTCACCTATTATGATGAAATCCGGACGAAGCATCAGGCAGTTCAGCAAAAGCTGCTCATGCAAATTTCGGCGTTGAACGCGGCTGTCGGCATTTTGTCCACCAAAGACATGGATGAGCGCACCTTTGACAGACTGCTGGAAATGGCTGCACAGCTTCACGGTATGCTGTTTATCGCGCCGGGAACGATGCTGGATCACCGGGGAAAGCTCATTTTGGATGACAAGGGGCATTCGGAGCTCACCGATTTCCGGCCGGATGTCACGACAGAGCTGCCTGAGGCGCAAAAAAAGCTGACCCGCTCCGGGGAAGACCGGAAGAATAAGACGGTGCAGCTGCTCCGCAGCCAGGGTATCCCGGTCAACGAGCATTTGCCGGCCATTGTGGGAACGGAGGACGCCGTCATCCGCTCCAAGGAAGGCATTGCGCAGCGGGCCGTCGCCCTCGGGATCGTCTCCCTGTATGCGGGCAGTCTGGCCGACAACGGAGATATCCAGCAAGAGCAGGAATACACGCGCCAGGATATCGCGCAGTACGGTTCACTATCGTTTTTTACAAGCCAGGAGCTGCGCTTCCTGCAAAGCGATAGCCCGGATCGGGCGGATATCATTCAGTTTGTATGGAGATACGAGGGGTTTTGGGTTCTGCTGTGGGCGCTCGGGTATGTGCAGGAATTGGACTTTCCGGCTGAGATGTGCGATGCTCAGGCTGCCATACGCCTTCTGCAGCAGGCCGGAGATTACAAAACCTTCTGTGAACAGGCGGTCGTCCGATCAACAGAGGAAATTCTCGATGAGGCCGACCTGATTTACCGCTACCACTGGGCCTGCGTCAACGGCCGGCTGAACAACCAGCCATCCCCCGGCGGCCTGAACGACGGAGTCGTCGCCGAGCGGCACCGGGCCTTAAACTGGCTCATCCGCTATTTAAGCGCTGAATGGGACGACGTCCGCACAGATACATAACCGTTAATAAACACTGCATGCCTTAGAATGTAGTATTCCGATGACAAAAATACATGCTCATTATTCATAAAGAAAAACAGCCTTCCGCGCCGGCAAACGGCATTGTTGCTCGCGGAGAGGCTGTTTTTTAACGATCAAGCAGGTCATTTCAACCCGCAGGGCTAAAGCTCAGGAATGGGGATGCAAGCGTCGGTTTGGAATGCATTGCATTGCTTTAATGCATTGCTTTAATGCATTGCTTTAATGCATTGCTTTAATGCATTGCTTTAATGCATTGCTTTAATGCTTGCTTGGGAACAGGCGCTGCACCATAGTGCCCAGCTCCTGCATGAAGCCTTGCACCGGATGGCCCTGCTTGACATGCTCCGCATAAGTACGTACCCGGTCAACGAAATCGGCGTTTGCCGAGACATATACATTTTTCACGCCGGGGGCCAGCTCCCGCACCTTGGCTGCAATCGCGTCCTTCACCTCCGGCGTAACATCCCCCACCGGGGTCACTCCGCCTTGCGGGTTCGCCGCAGCGCCATCCGTCTTCTGCCCCACTCCGACATAGGCATCATCTCCAGCCAGCAGCACGTTTGCCGAATGCACCTGGTTCATGCCTACGATCGCATCGGAAATCCGCTTGCTCAGGTCTGCCGCATCATTCGGATTCATCTGCATGTACAGGCCGTGTCCTGTTGTACCGGTGCTGTACCCCGCCTGGTTCACCGTACCGTCATCCATCCGCGGTCCGGCTCCGCCGTAAGGTGATGTCAGCCCTGGCCCGCCGTTCATCTCATTTGGGCCCAGAAAACGTGAATTTAAGCTTTTCATACGCTCCGTGCCCAGCCGGGTATCATTTAAGGCCGGATCATTGGCGCTTTGTCGTTCCATTTGCTTGGCATTATACTGGCTCTTGGCATTCATGCCCGTTTGACAACCGGTTTGGGTCAGCAGCAGGCAGCCGGTTAAGCCGGCCGCAATCCATAGGAGCTTTCCGGGTTTCGCGTAGCGATTCATGTGAGTTCAACTTCCCCTTCCTATTGGTATGATGACGGGAGAGTCGGGTCTATAAGCAGCGTCCTGGTTCGGAAGCCCCCTTGGACATGCAATCGGAGGCTGCCGGCCAAGGACACGTAATGAACCGACTCGTTCTAGGATGGGGAAAGCAGGTCACATTCATGCATGCTACCGGCCTACAAACTGCTGGGTAAACATTTTGCCGCATTGACCGCCGTTGACAATGCCAATGCCGATATGGGTGTAGGAGGAATTCAAAATGTTTTCCCGGTGCCCCTGCGAATTCATCAGTGCGGCATGAGCCCTCTCCACGGTCTGATTGCAGGCAATATTCTCGCCTGCCGTCTGGAACGAAATGCCGAAGCGCTTCAGCATGTCGAATGGCGATCCGTAGGTCGGCGAGTCGTGCGAGAAATAATTTTTATCTACCATGTCCTGGCTTTTCAGACGGGCGGTTTGAACAATCGCCATATCCGCTTGCAGCGGGGACAGCCCGGCTTTTTGCCGCTCCGCATTCACGAGATCCAGCATTTGCTGCTCTTCCGCTGTTAACCCGGCAGCCGGAGGCTGGTTCGGCACGTTAGGTTGTTCCGGTATGCCCGGCTGCTCCGGCGGCGCTGGCGGAGGTGTCGGCACGGGTGTCGGCTGCGGCACAGGCACCGGCTTAGGCGTTGGCGCAGGCACCTGCTGTTTGGAGATTTTGGCGTTTCCATAGGCCCACAAAAGAGACTGCAGCGTTTGATCGTCCATCACTCCGGTCACCTTCAAGCCATATTTTCGCTGAAACCGCTTGACGGCCTCTTCTGTGTATGTACCGTAGTACCCTGTAATATTCGCTGCTGTATAGTAGCCGAGTGATTTCAGCATCCCTTGCACAGCATATACATCCGGGCCCTGTGCCCCTTTGCCAAAGGACGCCGCGGCTGCGGTCGAGCCCAGGAGCAGCATGACGCTCAGCAGCAGCGCCGTCACAATCCGGCCGGTTCTTCGTTTCACGGGAATCATTCTCCTCTGTTGGTTAGTTCCCCCTTTGCGGGTCAGAGATAGCTTGCCCCACTTGACGCGGCCGAATTCGAACCAGCGCCATTTTTTCGGAGAAGCCCTTCATTTCCGCTTCAAAGTGCTCCTCTTCGGCTCTATACGAAGCAAGCACGGACCGCACCGCCGGCTGATCGGCGCAAGCTTGGCTGATTACCATATCTCCGCCCAGGCTTTGACCCTGATTGCGTGCGGCCAAATTGACGGTCCGGCCAAAATAATCGAGCCGGTCATTGGAGCAAACGGCAATCGCCGGACCGTTCTGCAGGCCAAGCTTAATGGCAATACGTTCACCCGGAGGCAGCCCGTCATGAAAGGACGCTACATGCCGCTGAATGTCCAGTGCGGCCATAACCCCCTGCTCCGGCTTCTGGAAGACGGCCATGACGGCATCGCCAATCGTTTTGACAATCGAGCCCTGATGCTGCTCAATATGTCCGGCCAAATAGGCAAAGTGCCTGCGGACCTGTCCATACGCTCTGGCATCGCCCACCTGTTCATAAAAGGAGGTGGAGCCCGACAGGTCACTAAATAGCACGGTCACGTTCTCCACGCCTACCTGTTCCCCTGGAGCAAGCACCTCGGAGGAAAACATCGCCCGGAATTCCGGCAAGGTCGTCACCTTGGCGGCTGTCACAACAAGGTCCTCCCATTCGGAACGTTCCAGGGCGATAACCGCAGCGGCAGCGGAACCATTCTCTAGCAGCAGGGCCTGCCCCGGAACAGTTTGAACCGGCTCTGCAAGCCGGAATTGCCCGTTGTACCGAATAAGAATCGGCGGGCTCCCGTAAGTGGAAGCCGCCAGCTCCCCGCGGCTCTCCCCCGGCTCCGATTCGGGCCAGCCTATGTTCACATGAACGGTATGATTCTGTTTTAGAACACGAAGCCGCAAGGTTTCTCCCGGCGCATCGGGAATGTACAGTGTAACCTGCTGCCCCGGATTCAAGTACGCTTGAGCGTGAATATGAGGGCTCAGACTCGGACCGCCCACACAATAGGTTTGTTTCACCGCCCGTCGGATGACCGGATGTACGGAAAAGCACAGCTCCACGTGCTTATCGAAGCCGGCTTCATAAGTAATACCGCAAAAATCGCAGTGGAAAAGACGGCGGATTCCCGCAAGCGATCCGGTGTCCGCTTTGGATACGCGGCAATTGGGGCACAATAAATGCCAGCTTAAATTCGTAATTCCCGTATGGGTGGCATACAAAAACAAACGAAGCGTCTCCTCCCGGCTGACATTCCACTGATCCGCCAGCACATAGGGCCGCATATCGATGACCTCATCGTCCCCCGCCTCCCGCAAATGTGCGCCAAGCAGGGGAAGAAGACGGCGCGGCAGCGGGAACTCCGACAGCTTCAGCAGCAGACGGCGCAGCTCGTCTACATTCACAGCATCCCGTTGCCGGGGCTGCGGAAGACGTGCTATTGCAGGAAGCGGATCTGACGCGCTGTGCAAGGGAATCTCCTGTGCCGCTTGCCGCTGGAAGGAGAAACCGGCTTCTGCCCCGGCACCGGCCTCCTCGCGTGCAAGTCCGATTTCACTGCCGGCAGGCGCCAAAGCGCTGCCAACAAGCCGGGTCCCTGCTGTTTCCTGTACAAAGCCGGCAGGATTGATTTCCAAATACCGGGTTAAATAGGCCAACGTATTCTTCATCGAGGCTTTGCCTATCAGCGGCACGGCAAGCCGCCCCAGCAGGCCCGCCGATTCAAATTGTGCAAATAACCTTACGATTGTTCCTGAAACCTCGCCTTGCCGTCCCTCTGCGGGAGGCGGCGCGTCAAACAGCCGGATTCCTCCATAAAAGCTTCGCAAAGGCCCGCCTTCATACAAGCGCGTCACTGCATAGGATTCGTGCTTCACCCATTCAAACGGATACTCCTTCCAGCGCATCGGCACAAGCCCGAAGGCCTTGGCGGCCGCCCGGCGGTATAAGCCTGCCTCCCCTTGCTCGGCTGCATCGAACAAAACCGGGAATAATCCGATGACCCGGTTCAAATGATCCGTATGACTGAGCAGCTCCCACACCCGCTTGCGGGGCAGCGGGACGCTCTCTTCCATAACATAGGTTCTATTCCGTGACATCCAGTGTTCCTCCTGATGATGCAATCCATCATATCGTTGTTTCTTATCCTCATTCCTGCTTCCGCACCAGAGCCGTCCTGAACTCCGATCCCACAGGATGCACCCAAGCATAGGAAGCTAAAGCAGGCGGCAACACATGCTATCGCGCATCTCCCTGCGGAAGGTGCCACATGAACCACATGCTCCGGGCTGGAACAGCGGGCACATGCTGCCATGCCCGGCGGCGGTGCAGTTCAAGCTATACTTTTCGACACCCGTCCTTCATTTCCCTTTGCTTCCCCTTATTTGTTGCAGCAGCAGCTTCGTTATGTCAGTCAAATGTCCTGTCCGGCACGTCAACACATTTCATGACACGGCGTTGTGGCCTTTACATTTATAGTTGTACAAAAAAACAGCCCTTTTCCGATTGCAAAAATCATCGAAAAAAGGCCGTCAATCGATTATCTTAGCTTCCACCCATTGCAGGCCCTCATCAGCGAGCATCGATTCTACCCATCGAAAATCGCGCTTTTTGAGAATCACCCACGCATGTTTAACGATACTAAATCAAGTCTGATTTTTTCAGCAGCCGTTCTACCATCGCAGCGACTTCTGCTCGGGTAATATACGCTTGGGGAGCAAGCTCTCCACCGGCTCTACCTGAAACAATCCCGGCCCCTACACTTTCCGTGATGCCGCTGGCCGCCCAGTCGGAAGCTTCCGCCGCATCGCTGAACGAGTGCAGTACATTCGCTGCTGCATTCGCTGCTAGTCCTGTAACCGTCATCGCCTTCGCAAGAATCACCATCGCTTGCTCGCGTGTGATCTTGTCATTCGGACGGAACGTTCCGTCTTCATATCCGTTGATTAAGCCGTATGCATACGCAGTATGAATCGCGCTGCTGTACCAATCGGACACCTGCACATCCGAGAAGACCGCTGACCCGTCCTCCAGCTTCAGACCTAATCCCCGGACCATGATCGCAGCAAACTCCGCACGGGTAATCTCTCGATCAGGACTGAACACGCCGTCTCCCGTTCCGTGGATAACCAGCCGCGAGCCCATGTTGTTCACTGCTTCTTTGGCCCAGTGACTCGTTACATCGGTAAACTCCAGCGGGTGCCATATAATCGAATAGGTGCTGTTGGTCAAGCTCTTGATTTGGGCAGCGTATGTCCCATCCTTGGCAACAACTTGGGTCGGGACATGACGCACCGTGCCATCCGGGTCTACAACGACACCGGTAGTGATCTTATTCGGGTCGGTGCCATCGGGCAAGACGATGGTACGTTCGACATACGTACTGAATTGTGTTACCTCCACTGTACGATCTCCGTACACAGCAGTCACCCTGAATTCAACCGGAGGAGCTGCTAGATCAAATTGACCTTGTACCGCCGCCTGTTCAACCCTGCGCAGCGTATCCGCCAAAGGAGCCGCAATTTCAATCCGGATCTTGATATCCTGCAGCTCGACCTCCTTACCGATCCTTTCTGAGATCGAATCCATGTTCATTTGCCATGCGGGTAGCGTGTACGTTGCCCGCCCGGTATGAAGCTCCACTATTGCTTGCTTCGCTTCCATCTGCTTGACGATGTTCCCGTTGAACTCGGCAATGAAAGCGTCGCTTTCCATCGTCAAAGGAATCGTAATGACCGTACCCGGCCCCTCTGCTTCCAAACGGAGTAGCAGCTTCTTGTCATCAACGGCAATCGTTACGGTCTGCTGTCCATTTACGTCCTTCGTTGTTGCTGTACCGGCATTTTCTACCCTGCCGTTCACGAGCACATTGACTCCTGTATTCGATGCCGGAGTAGAAGTCTGGCCCGAGGAGCTGCTGCTGCTGGAGGAGCTGCTGTCGCCATCAGAGGAGCTTCCGCTGTCCTCCGAAGGCGCTCCCGGAGTGACTGCATTGGATTCGGAGGACAATTCACTATGTCCTACAGCATTGATCGCAATGACCTGAAATGTATATCGCTTCCCGTTGATTAAGCCTGTTATTGTCATTGGGCTTGCTGTTCCGGTCACCGTTATGTTGTCTGGCAATACGATCACCTTATAGCCTGTAATGGCGCTCCCGCCATTTTCCGTAGGGGGGGTGAAGGTGATGACAGCTTGTCCATTACCGCCAGCCGCCGTTACATTCGTCGGTGCCCCAGGAGCTGAGGGCAAGGTCACAAAGCTGGAATTTAAGCTCTGTACGCCATTCACGCTCTGTATCGCATAATACGTGCTTCCTGCCGTCAAGCCGCTGTACCGCCATATGCCGGCCCCTTGATCCGCCGGGCTGCTCGAAATCAGGCTCCCGCCCTCATCATACAGCGTCAGCGTGGCCCCGGTCAGTACATTGCTCACGTCGACATAACCGATTCCTGCTGCCGCTGCCGGGGTCCGCAGGCTCACACCGACAAAATTGGAGTTGTCGCTTTGCTCTACACCCACGGTCTGTATGACGTAGAAGCCCAGGCTATTCGGCACGACGCCTTCGAAGGTGTACGTCGCTGACACTACGTTCTGCGCCGTTGCC
>NZ_JBBBNV010000004.1:0-3008 GCF_037137075.1 Paenibacillus sp. y28 | reverse complement strand
TCTGCATTGTTCGGTACAACATTCTCAAAAGTAAACGAAGCCGTGGTCACATTAGGCTCCGTTGCGATCAGTGTCCCGTTCACCAAATACAGCGTCAGCGTCGCACCGGACGTGAAATTGCTGACGCTGACGCTCTCTTCCCCGCCTGTGGCTGTCGGTGGATCAGGACGAACCGCAGCTAACACAGAAAGCGGGTAGCTGCTCACCCCAA
This sequence comes from Paenibacillus sp. y28, assembly GCF_037137075.1. Lineage (NCBI taxonomy): Bacteria > Bacillati > Bacillota > Bacilli > Caryophanales > Paenibacillaceae > Paenibacillus > Paenibacillus sp. y28. The sequence continues at coordinate 2,797 of NZ_JBBBNV010000004.1, read as the reverse complement.
AAAGGATTGCAAGCAGTGTAATGATGGCAACCCTCGTCTTCACCATGACGTAGAGCCGGTAAAATCTGCTTCCGGGCCCTTCCAATTGTCCGATAACATTCATACACGCATTCTCCCTATACAAAAAATGTGAAGCAGCCGTTGAAGAATGGGAATCCTATAAGCTCCAGATTACCGCCTGGTACCCTACAAGAACGCTGTTCCCGGCTGCTTGAAATTGAGAGGTACACCCGTCTCAAACGGTAAACAAGCGAGTCGTGCTCATTTCAAAAAAGCAAACTTTTCAGCCTATACTTCCCCTCTCTCGTATGAAGCGCCCCCTTGACATTGTTCGTTTTGCGACGATTTGTACATCTCAGAACAAGACCAATATGAGAAGCTTGTCATTGTTTAACTTTCCATTCGACTTTCCTTTCGACAAATATTGCTAAATCCCTTCTTTTTTCGAAGAATGACAGGCATACGATGCAAAAAATAAGATCGGGACCAAAGCGCAGGGTCTCGCCGGCTTTCATTTGAAGGACAGGGCATCTTGATCCATTCGGCCGGGCAGCAAAAGTCAAAGACGAATACCCGCAAGCCGCCGGCCCGGGACCAGGCCCAGGCAGGAAGTGATTGCGGTAGGGTGTACATGTACGGAATAACTCGTAAGCTTCGACGCTGTTCGTGCCGATTATGAGAAAAATAACCGTGCGACACAACAACAACCTTGACGGCGTATGGATGTTCAATTATAGTTAAGTCATGCTTAGCACCTGATACTAATACCAAGTAATATTACTTAGTTTCTATTATGGCTATGGAGGGGATTTGTTATGACCTTGTATCGCAGTGTCATTGCCGGCACCGGCTCTTATTTGCCTGAACGGCGGCTGACGAACGCCGATTTGGAAGAGCTGGTCGTCACCAGCGATGAGTGGATTGTGACCCGGACCGGCATCTCCGAGCGGCGCATCGCGGCCGAGGAGGAGGCCACGTCGGATATGGCTTTTGCCGCTGCCTCCGCTGCTCTGGCTTCCAGCGGACTGAGCGCCGCCGACCTGGATCTGATTGTGGTGGCGACGGAAACACCGGATTATCCGTTTCCTCCCGTCGCCACCCAGCTGCAGGCGCGCCTCGGCTGCGGCCCGATTGCCGCCTTCGACGTGCATCTGGTCTGCACCGGCTTTGTGGCCGCGCTGCATACCGCCGATGCCCTGCTGCGCAGCGGGGCATACCGGCATGCCCTTGTGGTCGGTGCGGATAAGCTCTCCCCGTTCACCGACTACAGCGACCGCACCACCTGCATCCTGTTCTCCGACGGTGCAGGTGCGGTCGTGCTGCGCCGCGAGGAGGCGAGCGGCGCCAGAGGGCGCGGCTTGTGGCACGCCGCGCTGCACTCGGATGGCCGCCAGACGGAGGCGGCCATCCTCCCCGGCGGCGGGAGCCGCCATCCGGTGCCGGGGGCGGCGGGCCGCAGGCTGCCGCCGCAGGCACCGGCCGGCGGGGCGGAGCCGCCGGAGCCGGCGCGCCCGGGCGACGCGGGCGCGGAAGCAGGGCTGCGCGGGCACGACGCAGCCGGGGCGGGCAGCGGCCGGAGCGCGGACGTCGGCCGCATGGAGGCGATGGTCCGGGCATCTGGCGATACAGGCCAAGCCGGGAGCCCCGAGCCGGATGATACAGCGGAACGGACGAAGCCCTTCATTATCATGGACGGCCGGCGTGTATTCCGGCTCGCCGTTCCGGCCATGAGCGCTTCGGTTGAATCCACGCTGCAGGTCTGCGGGCTGCCTCTGGAGCAGCTGGACTGGCTGATTCCGCACCAGGCAAACCAGCGCATACTGGATGCCGTCGCCCGCCAAATCGGCATGCCGGAAGAGCGCGTAATCAGCACCATCCGGTGGTACGGCAACAATTCGGCAGCCACCATCCCGATTGCGCTGGATACAGCCGTGAAGGACGGCCGTATCCGGCCCGGCCACCGGGTCATGCTGACCGCGTTCGGCGGCGGAGCGGCCTGGGGATCGGCGCTGCTGGAAATGTAATACTAGAGTAAAGGGCAGATAATTTTCTGCCCCTCCTCATCAAACCGTACGTGAGGTTTTCCCTCATACGGCTTTCCGATGTTCGTCATTCATGTGCATGCAGATTACAATAGCGTTTTGAGTCCACCTTGTATGGACAGTGATTTCACTTCGCGTAACGAGCTCATCCAGCAAGGCCGTTGACGCTTCTTGGCATACCATCTTGTAAGTCGCTGTAGGATATACCAGTCCAGCTTTGCCATCTTCCTCTGGCTGTAGGCCGTGAAGTAATAGTTGCGCCACCCCTGTATTTTCGGGTTTAAGTATTCCAAGTGTTCCTGGAATGATTTGTGGCGCATACTCGGAGCCGCTAGCCGCTCCTTTACGACCTCCCTAATCCTCTCCTCGGCCTTACGATACAACCATTGCTGGGTCGTATAATAACTTGGCCCTTGGATGTTTCGGCTTCGTCTTTCGGTGATGCATACCTAGGAAGTCGAAGCCTTCCTCTCCTGTCCATAGACCGACGATGCGCGTTTTAGTTGGATGCAGCGTTAGCTCAAAGCGTTCCATAATTGCTTGAATCAGCTCGAATGCCCGTTCCGCATCCTTCTTCGTCTTGCAGATCACCAAAAATCATCTGCGTAACGTGTTAGTTCTCCTACCGTGTTGCCATGTCGTTCCTATTTCCAAGAGCTTCCGGGTCCAATACTTCTCCTAGTGCTTAAAATCTCAAATACCTCAACGTTAACAGGTTAATCTTACCAAGCGATGTGATACACTGAAAGCACGAA